>JAEDFL010000020.1 GCA_016292785.1 Clostridiaceae bacterium
CGACGGTAACATAATCTTTAGTTGATATTTTCCTGATCAATAGAACTACCGTCTCCACATGTGCCGTGTGGGGGAACATATCGACGGGTTGGATTTTTTTGACCTTATAGCCGTTGCGGGTGAGGTAGGCGAGGTCTCTTGCCTGCGTTTCGGGATTGCAGGAGATATAGACGATTTTTTTCGGGTTGAGCGTGATGACGGAGGAAAGAAATGCCTTGTCGCTTCCTGCCCTCGGCGGATCCATAAACACAACGTCCGCTTTCTCGCCGTCAGCCGCCATATCCGTCATAAACTCGCCTGCGTCGGCGCAGTAAAAACGAATATTTTTGATGCCGTTGAGCTTTGCGTTTTCTATCGCATCGTGTACCGAATCACGGTTAACTTCAACGCCGATCACCTCTTTTGCCTGCTTGGAGGCGACGATGCCGATCGTGCCGATGCCGCAGTAGGCATCTATAACCGTTTCCTTGCCTGTCAGACCGGCAAATTCCATTGCTTTCATATAGAGCTTTTCGGTCTGCACGGGATTTATCTGATAAAACGACTTTGCGGAAATTGAAAAGTCACAGCCGCAGAGCGTATCCGTAATCTTGCCCTTTCCGAAAAGCACCTTTTCTGTTTCGCCGAGCACCATACTCGTGTCGGAATTGTTGATATTCTGAATTATTGTTGTAATTTCGGGGTGGACTTCGAGCAACTCTTTAACAAAGGCGTTCTTTCCGGGAAAGACGACCGTGCCCGTGACGAGGACAACCATTATTTCACCGCTTTTAAAGCCGCGCTTGACAAGCACATGACGCAGAAATCCCGTGCTTCTGTCCTCGTTGTAGGCGGTCATACGGTATTTCGGCATCATTGAGCGTATCGTGACGATTATCTCGTCCGCTTTTCTGTCCTCAATTTTGCAACTGTCAATACAAACAATTCGGTGAGACTTGGACTGATAAACTCCCGATATGATTCTGCCGCCCCGTGTTGAGCCGAATGCCGCCTGCACCTTGTTGCGGTAATTGTACGGGTGTTCCATTCCGATGATTTTGTCAACATGGCAGTATTTGCCGAGGAGCTTGACGACTTTAGCTTCCTTGAAGCCGAGCTGACGTTCGTATGTCATATTCTGAAGCTGACAGCCGCCGCATTTTCCTGCGACCGGGCAAAAGCTCATTTTCTGTTCTTTTTTTGATCTTTTATCGTTCATCTTTTTGTTCCTTATTCAGTATGTTGCAGACTGCGATCGCCGCCGTGCCGAGCAGAGCAATTACTATCCAGCTTGTTATTGTGCCGTTCCAGCCGAATTTGTCGGAGAGAAGCGCAAAGCCGTATGCCGATGCCGCAGAGCCTACATAGGTCATAAAATTTAGTGTTCCCGAAAGCTCGGAAACATTTTCATTGTTGCCGTAAATTCCGGGAAGAAAGCTTATCAGCACAAGATTTACACCGTGCATACAGGCTACGATCAAAGCCGACATCAACGCCGTGAGAATGACGGAGCGACCTCTGCCGATGACAAGAACACCTGCGGCGAGCGCACCTGCGGCGAAGATTGAAAATACACATCTGAACGGTTTCTTGCCGGTCTTGTTGTAAAAAAGCGAGGTGAGACTGAGGCTGAGATATGAAAAAACGGGAATAGCTGCACCGGTCAGAATAGATTTTTCGCTGCTGAGACCGAAGGCTTCGTATATGTAGGTCGGAAGCCAGGTTGTAACTCCGTCACGAAGCACACCCTGGAAGAATATTGCGGCGAGAGTGAATACAAGAAGGCCTATCGGCATTGCAGGGCTATGCTTTGTTCTTTTCTTTATGCTCTTTTGCAGGGCATAGGTGATGTCTGCCGACTTTTCGATTTTTGTCAGCATAATAAACCACACAAAAGCCATTGCCGCACCGCAGAAGGACGTGATGAAGAAAATGCCTTTCCAGCTCCAGACGGAAATTACGGCAGGGGAGAGCAGATAAATCAGTATTGTTGCGACCGTACTGCCGAGACTTGCCCGAACACAGCCCTTGTTGAAGTCGTCCTCATTCATTGCCGTTTTCATTATCTTTACCATTGGCGGCCACATGAGCGACTGGGCAAGTCCGTTTACACCCCAGACAAGGCACATAGGCACGGCACCCCGGACAAACGGAATGAGTAAATTCATTGCCGCAGTAAGTGCGAAGCCGAGAGTCATCAGTCTCTTGGGGTCGAATCGATCTCCGAGCTTGCCGCTGACAAGCTGACCTACGCCGTATGTTATGAAGCCGACCGTTGTAACTGCTCCTGCCGCTGTTTTTCCGATATATCCGTCGGATATTACGGCGGCGATCACGGCGGCAAAATTTATTCTTGTCAGATAGCTGACGAAGTAGGAGAGAGAGCAGAGATAAATCAGTTTTTTGGAATTTTTTGCATCAAGCTTCATCATTCGTTCTCCTTGGGCTTTTTCATTGTAAGTGAAATACGTTTCTTTTCGAGGTTTACATCAATTACCCAAACCGTGACGATCTGTCCGACCTTGAGCACCTCGGACGGGTGCTTTATATAGCGGTCGGTGATCTGCGAAACGTGGACAAGTCCGTCCTGATGAACGCCTATGTCAATGAATGCGCCGAAGTCGATAACGTTCCTGACCGTGCCCTTCAATTCCATACCCTTTTTCAGGTCTTTCATCTCCATAACATCGGTACGGAGCATCGGCGGCGGAAGCTCGTCACGGGGATCACGTCCCGGACGTGAAAGCTCCTTTACAATGTCCTGCATTGTCGGAATGCCAACGCCGATCTTTTCCGCAACCTTTTCTTCGCCTAAGGAGGCGATTTTTTCGTTTATACCGTCAAGCCCGCTGTTTGCGGCGTCGTTCACCGTGAAGCCGCAGATCTCAAGCAGAGCCTTTGCGGCGGCGTAGCTTTCGGGGTGAACGCCCGTGTTGTCAAGCAGATTTTTGCTTTCGGGTACACGCATGAATCCGGCGCACTGCTCGAAAGCCTTTGCGCCGAGCTTGGGAACCTTTTTAAGCTGTGAACGTGAGGTGAAGGCTCCGTTTTCCTCACGGTAGGCAACAATATTTTTCGCAACGGTCGAGTTTATTCCGGCAACCCTTGTCAGCAGGGACGGAGAGGCGGTGTTTACGTCAACTCCGACCGTGTTTACCGCATCCTCGACAACTCCGTCAAGAGCGTTGCTCAGCTCCTTTTGGGGCATATCGTGCTGATACTGACCTACGCCGATTGCTTTAGGATCAATCTTGACAAGCTCTGCAAGGGGATCCTGAAGCCTCCTTGCGATAGATACTGCGCTCCTGAGCGAAACATCAAACTGAGGAAATTCCTCGGCGGCAAGCTTAGAGGCGGAATAGACCGAAGCTCCCGCCTCGCTGACGACCATATATTTTGTATCGGTGTCAAGCTCTTTCAGAAGCTCTGCGGTGAAAATTTCCGTCTCCTTGGAGGCGGTTCCGTTGCCGATTGCGATGATCTTTACACCGTGTTTTATAATCAGATTTTTGATAAGCGTTTTAGCCTGAGCCTGCTGAGCGGCGGAGTGGGTTATATACGCAACTCCCGTGTCAAGCACCCTGCCTGTTGCGTCAACAACGGCAACCTTACAGCCTGTGCGGTAGCCGGGATCAAGACCGAGGGCGACCTTGCCCTTGACGGGCGGCTGGAGAAGAAGCTCCTTGACATTGAGCGAAAAGTTTTTTATTGATGAAACGCAGGCTCTTTCGGTCAAGGCGGAGCGGATTTCCCTTTCGACCGACGGGAAGATAAGTCTGTCGTAAGCGTCAACACCTGCTTCACGGACGGTATCGGTGCAGGGTGAGCCGTTGTCACCGAGAGTTTCGGAGGCGATGACATTGAGAGCCTTCACTCTGTCGAGTTCAAGATTTACTTTCAGATAATCCTCTTTTTCTCCTCGGTTAATGGCAAGCACTCTGTGATCGGCGATCTTGCCGACAGGCTCGGAATAGTCGTAATACTGCTCGTAAACGCTTTTGGCTTCGGGATCGCTCGCCTTGACCTTAACCGTACCGACAACGTTCAGCAGATTTTTCAGCCTGCGGCGGATGTCGGGCATATCGGAAATATCCTCGGCAATGATATCCATTGCGCCCTGAAGAGCGTCCTCTGCCGTGGGAACAGCTTCGGTTATGTAGTCCTTTGCAAGCTCAAGGGCGGTCGGACTGTTTGGAGTCTGAAGAAAAACAGCCTGTGCAAGCGGTTCAAGTCCCTTTTCTCTTGCAACCGAGGCTCTTGTCTTTCTTTTGGGCTTGAACGGACGGTAAATGTCCTCAAGCTCGGCGAGGGTTGCCGCTTTTTCGAGAGCGGCGGAGATTTCGTCCGTCAGCTTTTCCTGAGCTTCGATGGACGAGCTTATCTCCTCACGGCGCTTGTCCAGATTGCGGAGATATTCCAAACGTTCTGAAATTTCACGGAGCGTCTGATCGTCAAGAGTGCCGTGAGCCTCTTTCCTGTATCGTGCGATAAAGGGGATAGTGTTGCCGTCGTCAATGAGAGCGACAACATTTTCCACCTGCCATTTTTTTAGATTAAATTCATTTGTAAGGGTGAGAATTATATCCATAAATTACCTCGTCTTTATCTGTCTTATATCCGAACCGTCAAAGTATAGCATAACGTAATTGCTGAGTATTCTTGAAGCGATTCGTTCACCGTAGGCTTTGGTGAGCTGTTCGGGCATGAGATTGGTGCTGATGATTGTCGGCTTACTCTCAAGCTCCCTTGAATTGACAATGTTATAGAGGGCGGAAACGGTGAACTGAGTTGTAAATTCCGCTCCGAGATCGTCAATTATCAGAAGATCACAGTCAAGTATTGCTTCTTCCGTGTTTGCGTCGGCTTTGCCGAATTTATCTTTTTCAAGCTTATTAAAGAGGTTTTGCGCCGAGGAATATATCACGCCGTAACCCTCCTCAACCGCCTTTCCTGCTATGGCAAGGGAGAGGTGAGTTTTGCCGAGTCCCGTTTTGCCATAAAGAAGCAGGCTCGGAGAACGGCGGCTGAAATCGGCGGCATATGCCTTGCAGTAGTTCAGCACGCTTTCCATTCGCTTTTTCGGACTTGTCCCTGCTCCGTCGGGATAGTAGTCAAGCTTGAAATTGTCAAAACGGCAGTTGCCGACAGGAAGCTTGGAACAGAGCTTTTCATACTCTATGGATTTAAGAAGCTCCTTGAAGCAGCCGCACATTATTCCGCTGACAAAGCCTTTGTCCTCACATTTTTTGCAGGTGTAATGCACATCGAGCCAGTCCTCGGGAAAGCCGTTGCTTTTAAGAAGCAGACGGCGCTGAGCCTGAGCCTCAAGGTTTATTTCCGAAAGTTTCTGTATGTATTCCTTTGCGTCTGCCGCACCCATTCCTACCGCCTTGATAGTCGCAAGTCCTGCCCGTGACATTTTTTCTTCGGCTTCAAGAATTTCGGGAACGGTCTCAACGGCAATCCGATGGTGATTCTCACGCTCGGCAAGAGCACGACTGCGCCTTTGAGCCAGCTCCTGTTCCGCTTTTTTATAGGTTTCCTTGCTGTATGCCATTGTCAGCTTCCTTTCCTGTAAACCGGCAGAGCCTCGCCTCTGTGGTTAAACTCATTGATATCGTATGACGCACCCGTTTCTTCGGCAGGTGCTTTTTTTCTGCGGTAGTCTTCCTTTTCCCTTTCAACATCATCGGGAGTTTTGATACCCTTTGATTTCCAATTCATAAGTATCTTGTTCATATAGGGAAAGCTTATACGGCTTGTGTGGTTGAGCATCTCCTCATAAGCGAGATATATCATTTCAACGTTGAACTTCAACTCGACCGACCATGTTCTGAGATATGCCGACTGGGAGGAGGAGGGACGGGGATTCTGAATACCTGCCATTTCCGCAAAATCACTCCACAGCTTGTTGCAGGAATTGAGTATTTTTATCTGCTCGTCCGCTTTTTCGATGGTGTCAATCTCCATTTCACCCCAGCTTTTTCCGACCTTTGATATGTAGGAAAAACCGCTCTTGCCGACCGATTTGCAGTAATCGACAAGCATATAAATAACCTCGATCGGCAGACCGTAGTGGTCGTGCATCATCAGCAGGATGCTTCGGCTGTCATAGCCGAGGGTTTTACCGAGCATCTTCTCAATGTCCGAGAACATATTGAGAATTTCGGGATTTTCCTTGCAGCGTGCGGAAATCTGTTCGCCCGTCGGCTTTGATGCGGATATTTCACCGAGCTGTTTCGGTGCTTCCGTTTCCTGCGGTGCGGCTTTTTCTGCAGGAGCAGGAACGGCAGGCTGATCGTCGCTTATCAGAATACCCCAGCCTGCAATGACGGTCAGCGCATCCTCAACGTCAGCCTGACTGTACCCGATTGCCGCCGAGATTGCCGACGGATCAATCGAATCGGACATATGACGGCATATCCACAGAAGCGTTTTAAGCTGAGACGCACTCGCTAATTTTATGTAGTTATCCACGACCTGCGACGGCACGGCAAACATCGAGCCGAGAACAGCGGAATTGAAAATATACGGCATTGAAAACATCCTTTATTATGAATTGCATTTACCATAACATTATACACTTTTACGCCGCAAAATTAAACAGAAAAATTATATTTTACACGTCCCGTAAAAATATACAAGAGATTGTGGACGAACATATTTTTAATCACAATTTGCTCGACAAAAATGCCAAAAATCCGAGCTTGGCAAAAAAACTTCAATTTTTTAAAAACCTGAGCTTCTTTTCTTCTCTAAAGGAATGCTTTTTAATAATAAAATAAATTCGCCGTGGCATAGTTTACAAAAAACGGACTTTAATATTGTGCATTTATACCAAGACAATCAACTTGAACTTTGACTTAAAATCCTTTATAATAATATTTGTAATGGTATAGTCAGTTATCGAGATTAAAATATTAGGAGTGTTGTATTATGAAACGCAGGATTATTTCCGTTGCGATCGCTTTGGTGATGGCGGCAACGTGTGTTTTCCCCGGCCTGTCGGCTCTCGCCGCAGGAACGGTACCCTCGCTTGAAGGAGGAGTATATCAGATCGGCACGGCGGACGAGCTTATCTGGTTTGCCGATGCGGTAAACAGCGGCACCCAATCCATCAAGGGAAAGCTGACGGCTGATATTCAGCTCAATGCCGAAGGCTCGACCGCAAACGAGTGGACGCCTATCGGAACACAGACCAGTCCGTTCAAGGGCACCTTTGACGGTGACGGACATACGGTCAGCGGAGTTTACATAAACTCATCTGCCGACTGCGTGGGCTTCTTCGGAAGCGTAGTTATTCCTTATGAAGCCACGGAGGATGTCCCCGAGGTGATGAATTCGGAATTTGTTCTTCAGCACTCCGTTACAAGCATTAAGAATCTTAAATTGACAAACGCCTATGTCAAGGGCGGTTACAGCGTCGGCGGAATTGTCGGATACGGCGAAAATCTCGGCATCTCCGACTGCTCGTTCTCCGGTACGGTTGAAGGCACGGGTAACAGCATCGGCGGCGTTGTCGGCTGGTCATACTACAATACGGTGGTCAACCAGTGCCACTCCACAGGCTCACTCAGCGGTAATCAGCGTGTCGGCGGTATCACCGGATACGCAAACGGTAACTCGGTTATAGTAAAGTGTTACAGCGATATGACTGTTTCAGGTCAGTATAATGTCGGCGGAATTATCGGCACTTCCTCCGGTGCTTTCCTTGAGGGAAGCTTCTTCCTCGGCTCTGTCGGCGCACAAAATTCCGTCGGCGGAATTATCGGCTACGCTCTTTTCTCAACGATTTGCGACGCATATTCAATTGCTCCGATAAGCGGAACGGGCGAGCTTGTCGGCGGTGCGATCGGTAACTTTTACGGCAGTGACTGCGAAAGCGTGTTTTACAGCTATGAAACCTCAGGCGTAGACGGCAGCGTGGGTATCGGACGTACGCTCGAAGATA
The DNA here is from genome assembly GCA_016292785.1 of Clostridiaceae bacterium. Lineage (GTDB taxonomy): Bacteria > Bacillota > Clostridia > Oscillospirales > Acutalibacteraceae > CAG-488. The sequence goes on from JAEDFL010000020.1 coordinate 7,931, forward strand.
TGAAAGCTTCATCTTTCATCAAGGAGCTGAACGCACAGAAGGTTTATTTCTGCTTCGACTACACGGGTATCAATAACGGATATCCCGTTCTCGCATGGATGCTCTCGCTTGACGTATGGGCAGGCGACCGTTCCGTTCCTCAGCAGAACGCAAGCGGTACATATCTTATTTCAAAACCGTCCGAGCTTGCATGGTTTGCGGCTCTTGTAAACGGACAGCTTAACGGTATTGACGCAAACCCCTCTGCCAATGCAACCGTAACGGACGATCTTCTTATGAATATCAATGTCAATGACGACAGCTTCGGCTTGGTCGAATGGACTCCTATAGGCATTGACGAGGCTCACGGCTACAACGGCACATTCAACGGCGGCGGTTTTAATATCGCAGGACTTTACACCACCTCGACTTCGGGAAACAGCGGAGTTAATGTCGGACTTTTCGGCTATGTCGATTCGGGTACGGTAATCAACACCGTTGTGCTTGACGGAAAGATTTCCGGTATAGAAAATGTCGGAGGAATTGCAGGCTATGTCAAGAGCGGCTCAATTATGAATTGCTGTTCAAACGGAGAGGTCAGCGGTGACAAGGCTGTCGGCGGAATTGTCGGTAACCTCGGCTCTTCCTCGGCAAACGTTTCAACAAGCTGTGTGCTCGGCACGATCGTCGGCACAAACTATTCGGACGACAAGGCCTTCCTTACCAATGTCGGCGGTGTTGTAGGCTTTAGCAACAAGGCAACGATCAACAAGTGCTTTAATGCCGCTTCTATCGAGGCTCCGCTTGCAAGATTTACGGGCGGCGTGCTCGGCTACAATTCGGGCGGATCGCTCACTAACAGCTATTGTACCGGCATACAGATCAACGGCAACGTAATTGTCGGTGGACTTGTCGGTTACAACAACAACGGTACCGTCAGCACCTGCTATGTTTCAAGCAAGGTGACCGGAACAAGTCAGGTCGGCGTTGCTTTCGGACAGACGACCGGCGCAAATGTAACAAAGGTCTACTATGACTCCACATATATGGAAAATCTCCTGGTTACGGGAGCAACCGAAAAATCTCCTGCTCAGATGACGGGTTATTCTTCGGTTTCCAATCTCGGCTTCTCCGCAACGGATTGGAGATCAACGGCGGATGATCAGTATTTCTATTATTTTCCACAGCTCAGCTCACTGTATAATCTCAGCTCGGTTAAGGCGATAAAGGACGGCTCCGTCAGCAGCGTTAAGAGAGTGCAGGACAAATATGTTGCAAGAGTTCAGATTGACGGACGAATTGACACATATTACGAAACTCTTTCCGACGCTATCGCATATGCGGAGAATACTGCTTCAATCGTTTTACCGACCGTTTATCTCATTCGTGACACGGTCATAGATTCTACAATCACGATTTCCTCCGAAATCGGTATTTTCTCCGTTGACGGTGCAACGATTTCAAGAGCCTCAACGCTTACGGGAGCTATGTTCAACGTTACCGGCAAGCTTACCCTCGGATCAAAATCTTACGGCGACGATACAGCCGCAAGTATGTTCGTTGACGGAGGAAAGCTTGCGGCAACCGACTCTGCAATCAAGGTTGCCGAGGGCGCAGTTCTTACCGTTCAGCCGGGAGTGGAGTTTTTCGATTTCAGAACCGCTGAGCAGGCGACTGCGACGGTAATGGGCGTTGTGATTTCCAATGAGGGTACTGTTGAAATTACCGGCAGTAAATTCATCGAAAATATCGGAACCTCCGTCGGCGGCGTAATATACAACAACGGCGGCACGGTAAAAATCAGCGGCGGCTCGTTCAAATCAAATGAGGCAACGCAGGGTGCGGTGCTCTACAATAACGGCGGCGAGGCTGTTATCAACGGCGGTGAGTTCACCCTGAATATCGCAAAGCTCAAGGGCGGCGTAGTCGCTTCGTATGATGTTTATGCAACGACCGTTATCAGCGGAAAGGCTTCGCTCACCGAAAACCAGTCCACCTACGGCGGTGCAGTTTGCGCAATGAATTATTCTACCGTTGAGATCAGCGGCGGCACATTATCCGCAAACCGTGCCTATTATTCGGGCGGTGCAATTCAATCGGAAACAGGTGCGGAAGTCAGAATAAAGGGCGGCTATATCGCTGAAAATATTTCCGACAAGTCGCTCGGTCAGGCTATTTACAATGATGCAACCCTTTCGTTCGGCGGAAACGGTCAGATCGATTCCTCCAACGATGTTTACCTTGTGAGCGGCAAGACGATCGACATAACCGATAAGCTTAATTGCTCTGGATATGCGGCAACTGTTACTCCGCAGACCTATGCCGAGAAAACAAAAATTCTCGACGGCAGCGCAATGAGCACGAGCTATATGAAGTTCGGACTTTCCAACTCCAACTGGTACACTCTTGCAAACGGTACTATCACAAGCATGGCAACCACGACGGTCGCAAAGGTAAGTAAGGCAGGCGCATATTCGGTTGAATACACCGATCTCAAGGACGCATTCGCCTCTGTTGCGGCTGATGAAACAGCTATCATCACCCTCGTTGCTAACGCTTCGGTTACTTCAACGATAACCGTCAACGGCGATGTAACTCTCCTCTGTGATGACACGACCTATAGAGCGATCCGAACAGGCTCTTTCTATGGAATAATGTTCGACATCACGAAAGGCTCAACTCTGAGAATAGGCACATCGGTTGCCGATAATGTTCAGCAGTCTCAGGCCGATTATGCGGCAGGCACGGATTCGGCAGGTCTTATGATAATCGACGGCGGCAAGGAGCTTACAGGAGTCGTCGGTGCGGCGGCTGTCAATGTTCAGACAGGCGGAAACTTCTATATGCACGAAAATTCCGTAGTCCAGAACTGCAAGAACACCACTTCGGGCGCAATTACCGTTTCGGGTAATATGTATATGTACGGCGGAACGGTCAGAAATAATGAGTGTAACTACGGCGGAGTTTATGTCAAGTCGGGCGGCAAGCTCAACACCTACGGCGGAGTTATCGCAGGAAATTCCGCAACGGGCGGAGCAGGCGACGCAGTCTATGCTCTGGGTAAGGTGACAAGATTCCTCCAGACCTACAATTATCTGTATGTTGAAAAGCTCTATGACGAGGAAGGAAACGTTATCGGCTCGGCTGATCCGGTTTCCGTAGGAACATCAAATACCGATATTATGATTAAAAACGGTGAAGCCGTTTACCTTTCAACCAACATTGTTTATATTGACTCCGCTTCGTCGGATCTGTATATCACAAGTCTTGATCAGGTGCCGGACAATTCGTCCTTTACACGCTCTGTAATGACTCTTGACTGCGCTAAATATACCGTGGGCAACGTTATTGTATCGGGTACGGACACGATCAACACATATATGTATTTTGATACCTATGTTGACGGCTACTGTATTCTTTACACAGGAAAGCTCGGAATAAACAAGCTCGTTGCAAAGAGTACGTCGGGACTTACGGTTGACAGAAGCAAGTCGCTTATCACAGGCTTTAATTTAACGGGACTGACCGTCAGCAAGGTCATTCAGCTCTTTGAGAACGACAAGATTTATCTCAGAGTTTATGACGCAAGCGGCACGATGCTCAAGAATACAAATTATGTTTCAACCGGCTGTTCAATCAGACTTATCGATGCTTCGGGTGCTGTGATTGATTCGCTTACGGTATATATCCGAGGAGATGTAAACGGCGACAGCAAGATCGACGGAATGGACTCGGTTATTGTCAGAGCGATTGCAGGAGCTATGCTGACCGCAGACACCGTATCGGCGGCGCAGATTGCCGCTTCGGACGTCAACTTTGACAACACCGTCACATCGGTTGACGCCGAGCATATTGATCTTATAGGTATCGGACTTCAGACGATATCTCAGACCGCATAATACAGAATAATCAAAGAGGACAGCCGAAATCTTGGCTGTCCTTTTTGGATTAAGGAGATACTGATGTTGTAGATAACAGAATAGATTCGGGCAAGGCTTTTGACCGGAAGAATTTGATGTTTTGCACTATGCCGCACTTGCAGAGCTGAGAAAGAAATAGGAAGCTCGGCTGTCAACGCAGCGTAGGTTGCTTTGAGTAAAAATCGGGTTATAATTAAGCCATAAAAAATCCGAGGAGGAAAAATTATGGATAACTATGTTACAGGTGCGGCAATAAAACGCCTGCGTGAAAAAAAGGAAATGACTCAGTCCGAGCTTGCCGACAAAATAGGCGTGACGGCAAAGGCTGTTTCAAAATGGGAAACGGCAAAGGGCTTGCCGGACATATCGCTGATTGAGCCGCTTGCCGCCGCTCTCGGAGCTTCCGTGACGGAGCTGATGTCGGGCGAAACGGTGGTGAACGGCAATGTCTCGGCAAATATGCTCAGAGCGAAGCTGTACGTCTGCCCCGTGTGCGGCAACGTTATATACTCTGTCGGCGAGGCGGCAATAAGCTGCTGCGGAGTCAGTCTGCCGCCGCTTGAGGCTGAGGAAACGGATGTGACGCATCAAATCTCGGTCGAGACTGTCGAGCATGAATATTATGTGACGGTCGATCACGAAATGACGAAGGAACACTATATTTCGTTCATTGCATATGTAACTTCGGATCGCTTTGAGCTTGTCAAGCTGTACCCCGAGGGAAACGCCGAAACACGTTTTGCAAGGAGAGGCCACGGCTTTATCTATTACTGCTGCAACCGACACGGACTTATGAAAAAGAAGATATAAAGGCTGAAATAGACGTTAGATTTTAGACCTTAGACTTTAGACGATACTATTGTTGAATAACATATACCGAATAACAAAACGACCGCAAGCTATCCTTTTTGGGATTTCTTGCAGTCGTTTTTCTTCTTTATTCGCTGTCTTTTATTTCAGCCCCGAAACGGGAATTATTGTGCCGCTGTTTGCGGTGACTGTGAGTGTGACCGTGTCGCCGTTGTTGACGAGAACGACGTTCTCAAAGTCTGCCGCCTTAACCGAATAGTAGCTCTCGGAGGAGTCAAGCTTGATATAGTAAACGCTCTCTCCGCCGATTACCGCCGTTCTGATGTCGGTGATCTTTCCGGTTACGGTGATGTTCTTCTGTTCGCTGCCTGTGTCGTCGCTGATGTTTTCTGTGTCAACGCTGACCTTGATGTTATTCTTTGCAAGCTCCGCTACATATGCTTCAATACAGCTTGTGAGCGTGCTGCCGGTTGCGCCGATCGAATACTGACCGACATTGATCATTGCATAGCCCTTAACGAGCTTGCTGGAATCCTTGAGTGACATAAAGTAGGTCGGCTCGCCGTCAATGTTCAGAAGAAGCGGGAACGAAGCCTCGTATTCATACTGCTGAACAAGTCCCTCTGCCGAGGACTGCGCCGAGGTTTCCTTTGCGCCCGAGGTGCTGTAATATGTGGCGTCCTTGGTACGCTGATTGATGAGAACAAAGCCTGTGAGGGATTCGTCGTTTGTCAGTGAAGTTACGCCTGTATACATATAAACGTCGTCGTTCATTGCAAGGTAGGAATAACCCTCTGTGGTCGAATATGTGTCCTTCTGACCGAGAACGGAGTTCCAGAAGCCTCGCTGATATCTTCCGAAGTAGTTGTACTGCTCGATAAGAAGATTTGCGGAATATACACGGTCGATCCACGCAAGCTCACTCTTTGTTCTGATCTCATCGATGGAGTATTCGGAACATTCACCCGTAACGCTGTCAACGATGATCGCACCCGTAACGTCAGTACCGCCGAAAAGACCGATTGTCTTGTCAAGCTTTGCAAAGATCCAGTAGGGATGACCGGACTCATCAATCTCAAATGTAGGCTCGTCAAGAAGATAGGTCGGGTACTGGAAACGTACATGACGTGTAACATAATGCGAGAAATGGTCGGCTGTTGAATATTTAATTCCGTCCTTGACCTCAACAAGCGTTGATTTCTGAGTTCTTGCGTCAACTATGACATAAGCCGGCAGACCGTTCTTTGCGTTGGTAAGCCACTTGATGATGTTGGAATACTGGAGGGAAGATACTCTGACGGGTGTGTCGTGATAGTTGATCTGATAGTATTTCGGCTGAACCGTGAACTGGGAAACGTAGCCGAGCTTTGAAAGATCGGAAAGCGCTCTTTCAGCCATAACCGAGGTCGTGCTCTCGTCAATCACGGGAACGGTCGAAAAATCCGCTTCGGTAACATCCGTCGCAAAATCGCCGCTCTTAACGTCGATGATCTTTGAATAGCTTGAAGCACGGAAGAAAACCGACGAAACAAGCATACCTATTGCGGCAACGGCAACGGTGACTCCGAGAAGGATTTTCGGAACAAGCGACGATTTCTTGGCATACGGTGTATAGTCGGGAGTTTTAATCGCTCCGCTGGTGACAAAATTGACTGCACAGTAGAAAACAAAGATTGCGCCGAGGAAGAAGTAAAGCTTGATATCCTTGAAATTCAGGACGGGAAGCATAAAATAATACATTATTCCGCCGAAAACAAGAGTAAGAATGATGTTGATAATTATTTTAAGGCCTTTTCTTTCGGGAGGAATGACAACGCCGGTCTTTTTATCGGGACCTTTATCGGCTCCTCCGCCGGTAAAATCTACCTTAATTGGATCCATGGAACCATCTCCTTATTTTTTGTAAGCCAATTATACATTAAATTATTGTAAAAAACAAGACATATATTAGTCTAAGTAAATTTGTTTTCAAAAAGTTAACAGTTTACCGCCTTGATAAATAAATAATTATAGGATATAATGTATAAATAAAACATCGAAAAGAGGTGCAATATGGATAATCAGTATTCATATTATCAAAACCTTTATAATATGTTCGGCGGATACAATCCTCTGCTCGACAATAAGGTGAAAAAGCTTCGTCGGCTCGGTTTTGTCATCGGCTGCGGAATGATAAGCTTCACGCTGATGCAGTATGTGTTCGTATTTATACTGAAATTTCTCGGGCTGGAATCGCTTTATAATTCCGACGCTCTGTTCCAGACGGGAATCAGTGCGATTGCTCCGTTATTGTACGTGCTTCTTCCGTTTGTGTTTGTCTATCTTCTGTATGATCGGGAGGATAAAAACAGCGTCGATATTTTTGAACTGCCGAAGAACAAGGAGCTTTTTGTTTATTCTGCTTTTGCCGGACTTCTCATATGCTCAATCGGCGACAGGGCAACCTCGTTTATCTCGGCTTTTTTCAGCATGACGGGAGTTGACTTTGAATCTCCCGACAGCCTTGATCCGACTACGGTTCCGGGATATTTTCTCCAGATAATAGCCTACGCTGTTATCCCTCCGCTCGTCGAGGAATTTGCCATGAGGGGCGTTGTTATGCAGCCGCTGAGAAAATTCGGCGACAGATTTGCAATCGTTGCTTCGGCTGTACTCTTTGCGATCCTGCACGGTAATATGGTGCAGATTCCGTTTGCTTTTGTTGCAGGCCTTGCACTCGGATATTTTGCAATAGTAACCAATTCAATATGGACGTCGGTTGTGATCCACAGCCTTAATAATCTTTCGGCAGTAATAATCTCGATTTATTATACGAATCACTCGGAAAGCGATATGCTTTTCTACTATGCTATTGAGGGCGCAATACTTGTTGTCGGCCTTATCGCATTTATCCTCTTTGCTAAAATGAAGCCCGGAAAGCTTCAAAAGGACAGCGAGGAAATGAGCGGCTCGCTGAGGTATTCGACATTTTTCTGCACCCCGTCGATCGTTATTTCAATACTGATCTGCCTTATGACATCGCTTTCCTTTACCAAGGTTAAATCGGGAATCGGTATGATGGTTACGGTCTTTTCGGTCGCCCTGATTGCGTTCCTTCTGATAAAAGGCTCGTTGAATGCAAAAAAAGATACGAGAATTACAAGAAGCGGAATGTATACTTTTTCGATAGTGGCGACGGTTATCGCAGCGTTTTTTATAATGTATTTTGTGATGATTATGTCGGTAGCGTCAAGGTAAGAATTGAAAATGGATAACGAATACTTTATGGATCAGGCCATTGCCTTAGCGAAAGAGGCGGCGCAAGAGGGTGAAGTCCCTGTTGGTGCCGTGGTCGTGTTGGGGGACAAAATAGTCGGAACGGGAAGAAACCGCCGTGAAAAAAATAAAAACGCTCTTGCCCATGCCGAGATTGAGGCGATCAATGAGGCTTGCCGAACGCTCGGCGGCTGGCGGCTGTGGCAATGCGATATGTATGTCACGCTTGAACCCTGTCCGATGTGTACGGGAGCAATAATAAACAGCAGGATAAAGCGTCTTATCTACGGAGCTTCCGACTGTAAGGCAGGCTCTTGCGGAAGTGTGGTTAATCTTTTTGAGCTTCCGTATAACCATAAACCCGAAATTGTATCGGGCATTAAGAAAGATGAATGTGCCGAGCTTCTTTCGGAATTTTTTAAAGCTCTCAGAAAAAAATAGTTGTCAAACCTCCTCTTTCAATGTATAATTGAGATGAGGAGGGATTTTTATGGCAGAAAACAAAAAGAAGTATTCAAAAGGCTATTCGGTAATGTGGCTTGCGTTTACGGCGGTTTATGCCGTATGGATGTGTTTCTTTATGAAAGCGGATACATATCCTGCCGTCGACACGGGTATGACCAATCCAATATTCTATCCCTTGTGGGTAGTCGGATCTTGTATAATAATGCTTTCGTATATTTATTTTCTTAACCGATATTTGTACGGCTCGGTAAGCAAAGGATCAAAGCTATTTGCGCTCGTCAGTCTTATTTTCGGTTGTGTGTTTATAACATGGTACGGCTTTTTCAAAAATCCGTTTGAATACACGGCAAGTATGATAGGTCTTGATTATCCGTGGCACTTTAAAATGTGGGGTATTTTTGCTCCGATATCAATTTTTGTGAACACGCTTTATATGTACCGCAAGTATGATTACAGCAATAAGGCAGGAATAATCAGCGGCTCGATCGGCTGTGCGGCAATGTTTGTGACTATAAATGTCCCTTCGGCAGGAGAGGAGCTTATTCTCAATTCGCTCAGGTGTATGTCACATTGGACGGGTGCGCTTGTTTTTGCGTTCGGCTGTGCCGTGCCGGTCATAATGTTCCTTGTGCATATGGCAAAAACACGGGACAAAAGATTTATCGTATCGACCGTTGTTTTCAGTGCTATTCTGCTCACGATGCTCATTCTTCTTGCAACGGTCGGCAAGAACGGAATAATTGAAAGTTTGCCGATGTGGGCTGTATATATTCTGATGTTCCTTATCAATTTCACAAAGCTATTTGAACTAAAAAAGACGGAGGATAAACAGCCTGCTTTAGTATAAAAAATAGGGTTGCCGCTTACTGCGACAGCCCATTATTTATGCTCTTTTTTTCAGCTCCTCGCAAAGTGTACCGAGCTGTTCCATTGTCAGAGCCTCCGCCCTGACGGAAGGAGAAAGACCTGCGGCTTCAATCGCTTCGGTTACGGTCGCTTTTGGGATACCCATTCCCGAGCTTATACCGTTTGAAGCGGTTTTTCTGCGCTGGCTGAAAGCTGACCTGACCGTTGAAAAGAAAAATTTCTCGTCGCTTACCTGTATCGGCGGTTCGGGAAGAATATCGAGCCTTATGACTGCGCTGTCAACGTTCGGTGAGGGCATAAACGAGCCTCGTGAAACGTCGAAAAGCTTTTGAGCTTTGGCATAGTAGTTGACAGCAACGGTGACCGCACCCGAATTTCTCGATCCTACCTCGGCGCAGAGCCTTGCCGCCGCTTCTTTCTGCACCATTACCGTTACCGATTCAATATTCAGCCTGCTTTCAAGTAAACGCATTATAACGGGAGATGTAATATAGTAGGGGAGATTGGCGCAAACTACTACCGGCATATCTCCGAATTCTTCCTCAAGGATTTTGTGCAGATCGACCTTGAGAATATCGCCGTTGATTATTTTCACATTGTCGAACTCTCCGAGAGTTTCGTCCAGCACAGGCAGCAGCCTTACGTCAAGCTCAACGCAGACCACCTTGTCCGCACGCTTTGCAAGCTCTGCGGTAAGCACGCCTATTCCTGCGCCGACCTCAAGCACGCCGACTCCTTTTCTCGCTCCGCCCTCCTCGGCGATACGTGGACACACGCCGGGATTGATGATGAAATTCTGACCGAGAGCCTTTGAAAAGGTGAAGCCGTGACGCTGAAGAACGGATTTTATTACATTGATATCCGATAAATTGTTCATAATTACCTCTTAAAATGTTGCATTTTATTATTAAAACATATATAATATTACAGTATATGAAAAAATTTGTCAATCAGGGTGATAATATGAAAATTTTGGTAACGGGCGGAGCAGGCTATATAGGATCTCATACCTGCGTGGAGCTTCTTAACGCAGGCTACGAGGTAGTCATACTCGATAATTATTACAACAGCTCTCCCGAGGTGCTCAGCCGAATAAAAGAGCTTACAGGCAAGGACTTTGATTTCTGTGAATGTGATATCAGAGATCGAAAAGGTCTTGATAAGGTTTTTGCCGAGCATAAGATTGACGCCGTAATTCATTTTGCAGGACTTAAAGCGGTCGGCGAAAGCGTAGAAAAACCGCTTGAATACTACGAAAACAATATCAGCGGAACGGTCAATCTCTGTATGGCGATGCGTGACGCAGGCTGTAAGAAGATCGTGTTCAGCTCCTCTGCCACAGTCTACGGAATGAACAACCCCTCTCCGCTCAAGGAGACTATGCAGATCGGCGGAACTACCAATCCGTACGGCACAACGAAGTATATGATCGAGCTTATTTTGCAGGATCTTTATACCTCCGACAATGAGTGGAGCATTGCGCTTCTTCGCTATTTCAATCCCATCGGAGCGCATGAGAGCGGCAGGATAGGTGAAAATCCGAACGGTATCCCGAATAATCTGATGCCTTATATCACACAGGTCGCAATCGGCAAGCTTGACCATTTGAGCGTTTACGGCGACGATTACGACACTCCCGACGGAACGGGTGTGCGTGACTATATCCACGTTGTTGATCTTGCACGCGGACACATAAAGGCGGTTGAAAAGGTGAGCGAAACAAACGGTGTGAATATCTACAATCTCGGCACAGGAGTCGGTTACAGCGTGCTTGACGTTGTGAAAGCCTTTGAAAAGGCGAGCGGCACAGAGGTAAAATATGAGATCGTTCCCCGACGTCCCGGTGACCTTGCCGTCTGCTACTCCGATCCGTCAAAGGCGAAGGAGGAGCTTGGCTGGACTGCCGAAAGAGGACTTGACAAGATGTGCGAGGATTCATGGAGATGGCAGAAAAACAATCCGAAAGGTTATTGATGAATGGAATTTTTTGAAAACAGCGTTGAACCCGAGGTCGCTGTCCTTGTCGGTATAGACACGGGACTTTATGACGCCGAGGTTTCAATGGATGAATTGGAGGAGCTTGCAAGGACGGCGGGAGCCGTTGTTGCGGCAAAGATAATTCAAAAAAGGGACAAGCCTGACACGGCAACCTATGTCGGATCGGGCAGACTTGAAGAAATAAAGGACTTTACCGAAGCGAACGATGTCGATCTGCTGATTTTTGACGGAGAGCTTACTCCCTCTCAGCAGAGGAACATTGAGGACGAAACCGACGTCAGAGTAATCGACCGAACGACTCTTATTCTCGATATTTTTGCGGCAAGAGCAAGGAGCAACGAGGGTAAAATTCAGGTCGAGCTTGCACAGCTTAAATATTCCCTGCCGAGGCTCGGCGGAAAGGGTACCCAGATGTCACGTCTCGGCGGCGGTATCGGAACAAGGGGACCGGGTGAGAGCAAGCTTGAAAGCGACAGACGGCATATCCGCCGAAGAATACAGAGCCTTCAGGAGGAGCTTGTTCAGATAGCGAAGCGCAGAGAAAATCTCCGTACCCGGCGTGAAAAGGACGGGGTTGAGACGGTTGCAATAGTCGGCTACACCAATGCAGGTAAATCAACGCTTATGAACACTTTGACGAACGCAGGTGTGCTTGCCGAAAACAAGCTTTTTGCAACCCTTGATCCGACCTCCCGTGCGCTGACCTTGCCGGACGGCAGGACGGTAATGCTTATCGACACCGTAGGACTTGTCAGACGGCTTCCGCATCAGCTTGTTGACGCTTTCCGCTCAACTCTTGAGGAAGCGGCGAACGCAACCGTTATTCTCAACATCTGCGATGCGTCCGATGAACATTGTACGGAGCATCTGAACGTTACGATGAATTTGCTTGCGGCACTCGGCTGTGCCGATAAACCGATAATTTCCGTCCTGAACAAATGCGACCTGTGCGGCGGCTCGTTCGTTCTCCCGGCTCAGGGTGAGTTTGTTATGATCTCCGCCAAGACGGGCGAAGGACTCGGCAATCTTCTTGCAAAAATCCAGCTTTCGCTTCCTCTGACGAGAAAAAAAGCGGAGCTTCTCATACCGTACAGCGACGGCGGACTTGTGAATTACATCCGTGAGGAGGGCGTTATGCTCAAGGAGGACTACCGCCCTGACGGCATATATGTCAAAGCGGTCGTTGATGTGAGGTTTTTGGAGAAGCACCGGGATATGATAATAGGATAAAAATTCTCAAATAAAAACGATAATTAGTATCATTTTACTCTTGACTATTACAATGTTATAGTATATAATCTTAATGCAATTTAATAGTTTTCGTAATACGAAACACCCTTATTCAGAGTAGCTGAGGGAACAGGCCCTGTGAAGCTCGGCAACCTGCCAAAGGCAAGGTGCTAAATCCTGCGGTGTAACCGAAAGATAAGGCTATTTACGCTCTCGGTTTTTGCCGAGGGTGTTTTTTTACGATTAACAGAAGTCACTTAAACGGAGGTATTTTAAAATGGCAAAACATCTTTTTTCATCAGAATCGGTAACCAAGGGACATCCCGATAAAATCTGCGACCGAATTTCCGATTCCGTGCTTGACGCTATTCTGGCTCAGGATCCGAACGGACGTGTAGCTTGCGAAACCTGCTGCACAACGGGTATGGTGCTTATAATGGGCGAGATCTCGACCACCGCAAATATCGACATTTCCGCAATCGCAAGAAAGGCGATCTGTGACATCGGCTATGACAGCGCAGACAAGGGTTTTGACGGCAACACCTGTGCCATCATCACCTCTCTTGACAAGCAGTCGCCCGATATTGCAATGGGCGTTGACGCTTCCTTTGAGCTAAAGGGCGGCGAGGAGGACAAGTATAACCTCAACGGCGCAGGCGATCAGGGTATGATGTTCGGCTTTGCCTGTGACGAAACTCCCGAGCTTATGCCTATGCCGATCTCGATTGCTCACAAGCTTGCTCTCAAGCTGACCGAGGAGAGGGAGAACGGCGATCTTCCGTATCTCAGAGCGGACGGAAAAACTCAGGTCACGGTTGAATATGACGATGACAAGGTTGTCAGAATTGACGCTATCGTTGTTTCCTCACAGCACAGCGCAGACGTTGAACTCGATCAGATCCGCAAGGATATCATTGAAAAGGTTATCAGACCGACGGTTGACGCAGACCTCATTGACGAGAACACAAAGATATTTGTCAATCCGACAGGACGCTTCGTAACGGGCGGACCCCAGGGTGATTCGGGACTTACGGGACGTAAGATCATCGTTGACACCTACGGCGGATATTCACGTCACGGCGGCGGAGCTTTCAGCGGTAAAGATCCGACAAAGGTTGACCGCTCTGCGGCATATATGTGCCGTTACATTGCAAAAAACATTGTTGCGGCAGGACTTGCAAGGAAGTGCGAGATCCAGCTTGCATACGCAATCGGCGTTGCAAAGCCCGTTTCCGTTATGGTTGATACCTTCGGCACGGGCGTACACACCAATGAGGAGCTTGCAACGGCGGTTAAGAAAGTTTTTGATCTTCGTCCTGCGGCAATCATCGATGAGCTTGATCTTCGCAGACCGATATATACCGAGACCTCGGCTTACGGTCATGTCGGCAGAACGGATATCGACCTCCCGTGGGAGCATACGGATAAGGTTGAGGAGCTGAAAGCTCAGTTCTGATATGCTTTCGGGGGAATAATATGAAAATCAAACGGGTGCTGATAGCTTTGTGCTGTCTGTTTGCCGCATTGTTTCTTGTGACGGGAATTGTTGACCTTACCGCAAAGGATAAGCTGTATTCCGCTCTGTTTAAAACCGTCAGTTACGGATATCCGATCCACGGCGGTCATCAGACACAGCTGAAAAAGGGCGACTATGTGCTTTGCGGAACATATGACGGCGAACAGCTTCTTTGGAGAGTTGTATCCGAAAACGGCGAGGTGCTCCAAAGCGAATATATTGTTGATTTTGCACCGTTCGGCAAAACCTCGGATTGGGAAAAATCCGACCTTAAAAAAGAGCTTGAAAAAAATATTGACGGAGTGGTCGGCGATGTTTCCGTTCTTTCAAAAAACGAGCTTTCAAAGCTCCCTGCAGGTGAACGGAAAAAACAGCCGACCGCTTCTGCGGCAATAAATTGTAAGACAAGATTTCTTCTCCTGAGAAAAAACTGCTGGTACTGGACAAGTACGGGCGTTTCAACGAACTCTCTGAGCGTTGCGGCGGTTACGCAGTCGGGCGCATTTTACAAATCTCCTGCAACCGATGAGCTGATGGGAGTTTGTCCTGCGCTTCGGCTGAAAAGCAATTCCGTCAACGTTGTTGTCGGAGACGGAAGCAAGGAAACGCCCTATGTGATCGGAGGCGAAACAGAATGAGGAGCAAAAAGCTTTCTCCGTTTGCGATCTTCTGTATCGCTGTTACGGCGTTTTACCTGATCTTTACAAGGCTTGTTATCAAGACCGATGACGGACACTTTCTTGCCATTATGGGCGAGAGCGGTTTTGATTTGATTGAATGGCTGAAGCTGAGATTTGAGACATGGTCGGGCAGAATTACGTGCGAATTTCTGACAATGAAATTTTTGTCCGTTCCGCTGATATTCTGGAAAATAACGGCGTCTCTGACTTGGATTTTTATTGTATGGTTTATAATTAAATTGATATCCGCTTTCGGTGTGAGGGACAGGTCGTCCGAGATATTTGCCGTATGTATTCCTTTCACGGTCTTTATCGGATGTCTTAATCCGGGAGCCTTCTGGTTCACGGGTTCAATGTTTTATCTTTTCCCTTTCGGGGCGATGACGGCCGTTGTACTGCCTGCGGTGTTCGATGTTCTGAATATAAAATACAGACGGATTCCGTTTGTTATATTGTCTGCTGTGGCAGGCTTGCTTGCCTGCTCTCAGGAACAGACGGCGGCTCTGACGGTCGGCTTTTATTCTGTTTTGATGCTTTGTCTTGCAATAGGAAAACGGTTGAAGCCGTATCATTTTGCGCCGATTCCGTTCGCCGTATTTTCGACTTATCTGCTTTTCTCCGCACCGGGAATGGCGGAACGTATGAAGCTCGAAACAGGAAAATTTGAACGGTTTGCCGATATGAATTTTTTTGAAAAGCTTTTCTGCGGACTGTCAAATTATTTTGCTTTCGGATTTATGATGTCGGCGGTTGTTTTCGGACTGCTGATTGTTTTGATTGTGATAAAGCTGAACGATCTTTACCGCTCAAAGGCGGCAAAAGCCTTGTCCTGTTTACTGTCGGCTTTTGCGGTTTTATCGTTTGTCGGAGGAAATGTGCTTTCGCTTGCGGCAAACGAAAGTATCCCCGACAAAGCCTTTGAAAAGATGTTTTCTTCCGGTGAGACAAATGCCGTGAATATTATCATAATTGCGGTTTGTTTTGTTACTCTCTTACTGATTGTTTCTGCGCTGATAATGATAATGCGAAAGCAGTTTAAGACAGGCTTTTCGGCTTTGCTTTGCTTTTTTGCAGGGGCGTGCAGTGCTGTGGTTGTCGGCTTCAGCTCATCGGTCTATGCTTCAGGTCAGAGAATTTTCTTTTTCTCGGAGCTTTTGACGCTGATTGCCTGTGCGATTCTGTTTTCGTCGGCTGAAAAAGACCGCAAAACGGAGGCGGTCGGAAACGTTACGGCAGTAATTTCTACGGTAATGTGTCTCACAAACTGCTTCGTGTGGTTTTTCCTTGAAATTCCGATAATGGGATAAACAGGGACTTTGAAGTAGCAAAATTATGTCAAATCATCGTCAATTTGTATATTTATGCCTGCGATTGAATAAATTATGCTTGTTTAAAATGACAATAACAAAATGTAATGTTTAAAATGCACAAAAAATAAGTTCACTTTTTAGCTAATTTCATTAAAAAACCGACAGATTTTTTGAAAATAATCTGTTGACTTCTTAACGTAATAAGTGTATCATTATTCACATCATAGATGATTGTTACCGGGTGGGAGTGCAAACACCCCTCGGAAATTAAAAGGAGGTCATTTTATGAAAAAGTCAGTTAAAAAGGTTCTTGCGGTTGTTCTTGCTCTGACCTTTGTTGCTTTCTGTTTCTCCGCTTGCGGCGGCACAGGAGACAAGAAAGACACAGGTAACGGCTATACCGCAAACAACACAGAGTACTTCATCGGTACAACAGGTCCTCTCACGGGCGACGCTGCATCATACGGTAACTCCGTAAAGAACGGTGCAATGCTCGCTATCGATGAGATCAATGCTGCCGGCGGACTTAACGGCGTAAAGTTTAAGTTCGATATGAAGGACGACAAGGCTACCGCTCAGGATGCAACCACAGGTTACAACTCACTTCTTGAGGCAGGTATGCAGATTTCTCTCGGTTCTGTTACAACAGACTCCTGCGACGCTTTTGCAGCAAGCGCAGTAGAAGACAACCTCTTCTACATCACTCCGTCTGCATCGGCAGCTAAGGTTATCGAGGGCAGAGATAACGGCTTCCGTGTCTGCTTCGGCGATCCCGACCAGGGTACTCTTGCCGCTGATTACCTTACAGAGAAATACAAGAATGTAGGTATCATCTACAACACCAGCGACACATATTCAACAGGTGTCTATGACGCTTTCAAGGCTGAGATGGACGCTAAGGGCACAGCATTTAAGTCTGCTACCTTTGATAACGAAACAAACAAGGACTTCTCAACTCAGATTGAGCAGCTCAAGGATTGCGACGTTATCTTCCTCCCGATGTACTATCAGGAAGGCTCTCTTATCTGCAAGGCTGCAACTGCTAAGGGCTGCAAGGCTGACCTTATCGGTTCTGACGGATTCGACGGCATCAAGGATCTTATCGACGCCAAGACTGTTACCAATAAGGTAATGTATATCACTCCGTTCGATACAGACAGCAAGGATCCTACAGTAAGCAAGTTCGTTGCAAACTATCAGGCAAAGTACAACGCACTTCCCGATCAGTTCGCTGCTGACGGTTACGATGCAGTTTATGCTATCTTCAGAGCAATGGAGAAGGCAGGAGTAAACGATGTTACAATTTCTCCGAGCGATCTTTGCGAGAAGGTTAAGGCTGCTATCACTGCTGATGATTTCTCACTCACAGGTGCAACAGGTACAATGACCTGGGACGCTTCGGGTGCTTGCAGCAAGCCGCTTCAGTTCAAGGCTGTTAACTGATTACCGGATACGGAATTGAATTAGTTTTCTTTACCCTTTACGGGTGCCGGAAGGCACCCGTAAAGGTGATATTTTAAAATATATATTGAACCGCCGATTAATCTGTATCTGAAAATAATAATAAAAATATTTGCAGATATTTTTTAATCAGCGGTTTAATTTTTCAGAAATAAAACGAAAAGGAGTAGATAAAATGTTGTCTACAATTTTGGACGGACTCAGCCTCGGAGCTATCTATGCTCTTATCGCTCTGGGTTACACGATGGTTTACGGTATCGCCAAGATGCTGAACTTCGCCCACGGTGATATCATTATGGTCGGCGCTTATGCTATCCTTGTAACTCTCAATGCCAACGGACATCCGTTTCTTGCAGTTATTGCGGCGGTTCTCGTGTGTATGATTCTGGGTATCATTATCGAAAAGGTCGCATACAAGCCCCTGAGAGGAGCTTCGCCTCTTGCGGTTCTTATTACGGCTATCGGCGTCAGCTATCTTCTTCAGAGTGTTGCTCAGCTCATTTTCGGCTCAAAGTCGCAGGCTGTTACAATTACTACCGCTAAAATGGTCAAGATCGCATCGGCAGAGTTCAACCTCAATACCATTCTTACGCTTGTTGTCGGAGCGATAATAATGATTGTTCTTACCCTTTTCATTAAATTTACAAGGACAGGACGTGCCATGCAGGCGGTTTCCGAGGACAGGGGAGCGGCTCAGCTCATGGGCGTCAATGTTAACAAGATCATTATGATCACTTTTGCAATAGGTTCGGCTCTTGCCGCCTGTGCAGGCGTTTTCTACCTGATGCAGATTCCGTCGGTCAGCCCGACGCTCGGCTCAATGCCCGGCATCAAGGCTTTTGCCGCTGCGGTTATCGGCGGTATCGGCTCTATTCCCGGCGCAATGCTCGGAGGTGTTCTGCTCGGCGTTGTTGAAAAACTTGCTCTGAACGTACCGGTTCTTGCTCCTTATGCAAATGCCATTGTGTTTGCGCTTTTGATAATCATACTTCTTGTCAGACCTATCGGTCTTCTCGGCAAGAAGAGAAGGGAGAAGGTATAAGCTATGAGTTATTTAAAGAATGTCAAAAAGGGCATGAGATTTAAGGATATGTTTAACTATCTGATAATCGTTGTCATGCTTGTCGTCCCTCTCCTTATCGGCGTGTTCGACAACCTTCCCCGTTCAAGCTCAGGTCTGCTTGCCCAGATGGCATACAGCATTCTGCTTGCGGTTTCGCTCAACCTTGTTGTCGGCTTCCTCGGAGAGCTTTCGCTCGGTCATGCAGGCTTTATGTGCGTCGGCGCATACATCGGCTGTTATCTCGCAAAGGAGCTTTACGATGTAATTGATTCCAAGCTTCTTGTTCTTATCATTTCGATGCTTGTCGGCGGACTTGTTGCGGCGGTGTTCGGATTTATCATCGGTCTTCCCGCACTGAGACTTAAAGGCGACTATCTTGCAATCGTTACGCTGGCTTTCGGTGAGATTGTCAGAACGATATTTAAAAATCTTCCGACCTTCGGTGCGGCACTCGGACTTTCCACAAAGAAATACGGCAACGACCTCTATATTGTGGCTCTCGTTGTTGTTCTTATCTCGCTTTTCCTAATTCAGAATATCATCAGGAGCAAGCACGGCAGAGCTATCACGGCTATCCGTGATAACGAGATCGCCGCTAAGGCAATGGGTATCAATATCACTTACTACAAGCTTTTTGTATTTGTCTTTGCCGCATTCTTTGCCGGCATCGCAGGTGTTATCTACGGCTCATATGTTACCCCCGTTGTTTACTCGTTCTTCTCGTTCAACTACTCGATTGAAATTCTCGTTATGGTCGTTCTCGGCGGTATGGGTAATATCACCGGCTCAATCATTTCGGCAGTATTTATTACTTACCTCAACTTTACTCTCCAGACTCAGCTTTCCGGAGATCTTGCAGCTCTGAGATATCTTGTTTACGCTATCATCCTTATCGTTGTTGTTATCTTCAACAACGCTCCGGCTCTTAAATCTGTCAGAGAGAGATTTTCGATTTCCAATCTTTTCCGAAGCAAGAAAAAGAATAACCCGTCAAAGCAGTATTCCGATACAAACAGATGGGACGTTGTAACAACAAAGATTCCGATGGACGAGGTTCTCACGACAGATGTTAAGCAGGAGGATCCCTACAAACCCGACAAAAAAGAGAAAGGGGGCAAATAAGAATGGCTGACTATGTACTTGAAACAAAAAATCTCGGCATTTCGTTCGGCGGACTTAAAGCGGCGCAGGACGTTAATCTGAAGATTAAAAAAGGTCAGATCTACGGACTTATCGGCCCCAACGGTGCAGGCAAAACCACCGTTTTCAATCTTCTCACGGGTGTTTACAAGCCTACAACCGGCACGTTCTTCCTTGACGGGGAGGAGCTTAACGGAAAAACTCAGGAGACAATCAATCACAAGGGAATTGCAAGAACTTTCCAGAATATCCGTCTTTTCAACAATATGAGCGTTATCAGAAATGTTCTTGTCGGCCTGCACAATCAGCCCGAATTTAAATGCAACCCGTTTGTCAGCATGCTCAAGCTTCCTAAGCATTACAGCACGGAGGAGAGAATGAGAGATAAGGCAAAGGAGATACTCAGGATTTTTGATCTCTACGAGGAGAGAAATAACCTTGCCTGCAATCTTCCCTACGGTAAACAGAGAAAGCTTGAAATTGCCCGTGCGCTTGCAACCAATCCCAAGCTCCTGCTTCTTGACGAGCCTGCGGCAGGTATGAATCCGCACGAAACTCAGGAGCTTATGGACACGGTAAGATTTCTCCGTGATAATTTTGATATTACAATTCTTCTTATCGAGCACGACCTGAAATTCGTTTCCGGTCTTTGCGATGAGATAACTGTTCTCAACTTCGGTACGGTTCTTTGTCAGGGCAAGGTTGACGACGCCCTCAACGATCCCGAGGTTGTCAAGGCTTATATCGGAGGTTGATGTTATGGCAATGTTGGAGGTTAAAGACCTTGCGGTCTATTACGGAGTTATACAGGCTATCAAGGGCATCAGCTTTGAGGTTAATCAGGGCGAGATCGTTACGCTTATCGGTGCGAACGGCGCAGGAAAGACAACGACGATGCAGTCGATTATGGGACTTATCCCAATCAGAGAGGGTACTGTTACCTACGAGGGTAAGAATATCACAAAAATGCCCAGCCATAAGATCGTTGAAATGGGTATGACTCAGTGCCCCGAGGGAAGAAGAATTTTCCAGGAGCTTTCGGTGTATGACAACCTGCTTATGGGTGCGTTTGCCCTTAAAGACAAGAAGGGCATCAAGGATGATATCGAAAAGATTTATACACGTTTTCCCCGTCTTGAGGAACGTAAGAATCAGATCGCAGGTACTCTTTCCGGCGGTGAACAGCAGATGCTTGCAATGGGACGTGCTCTTATGAGCCACCCGAAGCTTCTGATGATGGACGAGCCGTCGATGGGACTTTCGCCCCTGCTCGTTGATCAGGTTTTCGAGATCATCAAGGACATCAACAATGACGGAACGACGATCCTCCTTGTTGAGCAGAATGCAGGTAAGAGCCTTGCAATATCCGACAGAGCCTATGTTCTTGAAACCGGAAAGATCGTTCTTACCGGTACGGGCAAGGAGCTTATGGAGAGCGAGGACGTCAAGAAGGCATATCTCGGCGGCTGATAAAAATCGACGGAACCGCCGTACTAAGCGAAAAACAATAACAAAGCCAAAAGGTTTGTATTGGTATTTGAACCGATACAAGCCTTTTATGTTTCTTGTTTAGAATAAAACGCAAGGGTTATTTTCTTCTTCATCTTACTGCGGCAGTTTGATTTTAAATTTGTAAATGTAAATCTTTTATCGGAAAAACGTTACTAATAATTTTTTTAATTGACATTTTCGTCCAAATAATATAAAATATAATAAAACAAAATTTGATGTGTATAAATATAAAGGGTGAAGAAAATGAAAAGTACGGTCAAAAGATTGATTTCCGTGATTGCTTCGATCGCATTGATTTTAGGAGTAATCGGGATTTCGGGCTATGCTTCGAATTCGGATATTGCAGTTTCGCTCAGCTCGACAACCTGCGTCCAGGGCGATGAGATTACCGCAAAGATCTATTTTCCAAAGCTGTTTAATTTAGCTGCATCCCTTGATATGTCCCTGATCTACGATTCTCAAAAGCTTGAGGTCGTTAAGGTAACACAGGGTAAGGGCTTGAGGAAAGCAAGGGATAAGCAGACCAACGGCGAGGTCTTCTCGGAAAGCCATAATGTCGCAGGCAGTATTAACTGGTGTATTGCCGGCGCAAACAACTATGAGTTTACCGATGATTTTGCCGAGGTAGTTTTCAGGGTAAAAACACTTGCTGAACACGGCGATTGCAGTCTCAAGCTTCGGATAAACGAGGCGGCAAACTCAGGTCAAGTTGTAATTTCCGACCGAATTTCCGTATCGGGAGCAACCTTTGATATTCTCAGAAATACGGTAAATGACCTTACGTTTAAGCTTAATGACGCAGAAAACGGTTATATCATCACAGATTATCTCTGCATGACCTATAATACAGTTGTAATTCCGAGCGAGTATAAGGGATTACCTGTTGTGGGAATAGATTATGCCGCATTTATGAATCATTCCGAGATAAAGAGTCTCACTCTGCCCTCAAGCCTTGAATATATCGGCAAAAGCAGCTTTTGCGGATGCTCGGGAATTGAAGAGCTTGTTATTCCGCTGGGTGTAACTGAGATTGATGAGTCAGCTTTTGAACGATGCGACGGACTGAAAAAGGTTACTTTCCCGGTGGGCTTGCAAAGTATCGGAATGTCTGCCTTCAAGAGCTGTTACCGTCTTTTGGAAATTGAGCTTCCGTTTACCCTCACAAAGCTTGGCGATATTGCTTTCAGCGACTGCTCTTCTCTGAACAGGGTTAAGATCTCCAAAAATACCTCAATCGGAAAGAAAGCGTTTGCCTCCTGCGATGATAAGCTTGCATTCGTAACGGTAGAGAATAATGTTAAGCTTTCGGATTATATCACCGATTCGGGAATAAATCCCGAAATAAAATATGTCAAGGATATTTCCCTCGGAATGCTGAAAGATATTGAAGAACAGCAGTATACAGGATCTGCTGTGATTCCTACTGTGGAGATAGATCTTGAAAGCGGTGAAAAAGTTGATTTCGAAACTGATTACAATGTTTTTTGCCTTAATAACACAGGTATCGGAACAGCAAAAGTATATATCGCCGGAATTAACGGTTACGGCGAAGGGTATGTTGCGAGCTTTGTTATAGGCTGTAAGCATCCTGAGGTTTCAAAAAGTGTTTTCAAGGCCGCAACTTGCACCGAAAAGGGAAAATATATTGTCACCTGCGAGCTTTGCGGAGAAAATTTTTATGAGGAAATCCCGGCAAAAGGACACTCTGCGTCGGGTAACTGGATCATCGACCGCCGTCCGACTATCACTCAGGAGGGTTTAAAGCATCAGATCTGCCGCACCTGCGGTATAAATACCAATATCACCCTCATGCCCAAGGCTTATCCCGATATTGACAGTGACGGAAGGATCAACTCGGCCGACGCTCTTATTGTTCTCCAGCACTCCGTCGGTCTTGCATCCTCGATAAAGACCGAAGAAAAGAAAATCAATGCAGACACCAACGGCGACGGCAACATCAATTCCGTTGACGCATTGACAATATTGAAGATTGCCGTAGATATGATAACAATCTGACAAACACAGCGATTAAAATGACGTTTCTTTTACAAGGAACGTCATTTTTTATCGAAAAAAATCGTCAAATCATTGACAAACAAGAGATTATATAATACAATAAAGATTGTTAAAAAATTAAACAAGTCGGAGGTTTTTATTACTATGGGATATACTATAGCTCAGAAAATCATTAAAAATCATCTGCTTTCCGGCGATATGACGGTGGGCAGTGAAATCGGTCTGAGAATTGATCAGACGCTTACACAGGACGCAACCGGTACAATGGCGTACCTTGAGTTTGAGGCAATGGGAATTGACCGTGTCAGAACGGAGCTTTCCGTTGCTTATATAGATCACAACACCCTGCAGACAGGCTTTGAAAATGCTGACGATCACCGTTTCATTCAGTCTGTTGCAAAGAAAAGAGGACTTCGCTTCTCCCGTCCCGGCAACGGTATTTGCCATCAGGTTCATCTTGAGCGCTTCGGTATCCCCGGAAAGACTCTTATCGGCTCTGACAGCCACACCCCGACAGGCGGCGGAATAGGTATGCTTGCGATGGGTGCAGGCGGACTTGACGTTGCTGTCGCAATGGGCGGCGGCGCATACTACATCACAATGCCGAAAATGGTTCGTGTAAATCTCAAAGGAAAGCTTCAGCCATGGGTTGCCGCAAAGGATATTATCCTCAAGGTGCTTCAGATTATGAGCGTCAAGGGCGGCGTTGGCAAGATCGTTGAATACGGCGGAGAGGGAGTTAAAACGCTTTCCGTTCCCGAAAGAGCAACGATTACCAATATGGGCGCAGAGCTTGGCGCAACAACCTCGATTTTCCCGTCCGACGATATCACAAGAGCTTTTCTCAAGGCTCAGGGACGTGAAAAGGATTGGGTTGAACTCAGCGCAGACGATGACGCAGTTTATGACGAGGTTATTGACATTGACCTCAATGAGCTTGTTCCGCTTGCGGCAATGCCTCATATGCCCGATAACGTTAATAGCTGCCAGGAGATCGGAAAGATAAAAATTGATCAGGTATGTATCGGCTCCTGTACAAACTCATCTCTTATGGATATGCTCAAGGTTGCGGCTATCCTAAAGGGCAAGACGGTTTGCCCGTCTGTAAGCCTTTCAATCGCACCGGGATCAAAGCAGGTGCTTAATATGCTTGCTCTCTGCGGTGCGCTTTCCGATATGATTGACGCAGGCGCAAGAATTCTTGAATCGGCTTGCGGCCCGTGTATCGGTATGGGACAGTCTCCCAATTCAAAGGGAGTGTCGCTCCGCACATTTAACCGTAACTTTGAGGGACGTTCGGGTACTGCGGACGCAGGTATCTACCTTGTCAGCCCCGAGGTTGCGGCGGCTTCCGCTCTTACAGGTGTTCTCACCGATCCCCGTGAGCTTGGTGAAATGCCCGAGATTGAGATGCCCGACGAATTCATCATCAATGACAATATGATCGCAATGCCTGCAAGCGTTGAGGACGCAGACTCCGTTGAGGTTATGTACGGTCCGAACATCAAGCCGTTCCCGAAGACCGAGGCTATGCCTGCCGACATCACCGCAAAGGCAGTTCTCAAGGTCGGCGACAACATCACGACAGACCACATTATGCCTGCCGGAGCCAAGATTTTGCCCTACCGTTCAAATATTCCGTATCTTTCAAACTTCTGCTTCAAGCAGTGTGACGAGAAGTTTGCCGAGCATTGTAAGCAGGCGGGCAAGGGCATAATCATCGGCGGTGCAAACTACGGTCAGGGCTCGTCCCGTGAGCATGCGGCTCTCGTTCCTCTCTATCTCGGAGTTAAGGCGGTCATCACCAAGTCCTTTGCACGTATTCACTGCGCAAACCTTGTCAACGCAGGCATCATTCCCTTCACCTTTGCCGATGAAGCGGACTACGACAAGATCAGCGTGAACGATGAGCTTTGCCTTGAGAATATCCGTGACAGCATTGCAAACGGCACAGACGTAACCCTTAAAAATCTTACAACAGGCGAAAGCTACAAGCTTGACTATCAGCTTTCCGAGCGTCAGAGAGATATACTTCTTGCGGGAGGATTGCTGGATTATACGCGAGAAAGTCAAAAATAAAATTTTCTCAACGGATCTTTTTCCGTCATATCGCCCGAGCTTCCTTGCAAATACACATAGTATGAGCGGCGGAACCTCAAACGATCTGACGAAAAAATCTCTCGTTGAGAGGGTAGGGATCTTTTTCCGTCATATCGCCCGAGCTTCCTTGCAAATACACATAGTATGAGC
>JAEDFL010000068.1 GCA_016292785.1 Clostridiaceae bacterium
ACCTTTCGGGGTGTCTTTTTTTATGGGAGACGAGAGCCCGCGCCGAGGCGTGGGAGGGAGAGAGCCGAAGCGCCGCCGGGGGCGGAAGAAGCGAGGCGAACGAGTGAAGAAACAAGGAGAATCGCGAAGCGCTTCAAGCGAGCGAGGCGACTATGTTTCTGAGGTGCAAGGCGCAGAGCGCCGCGAAAGTTTCGTTTAAACAAACAATAAGACCTTTCGGGGTGTCTTTTTTTATGGGAGACGAGAGCCCCGCACCGAGGCGTGGGAGGGAGAGAGCCGAATTTTATTCACAGAAGTGATATATCGTTAAATACCGAAAAGGCGAACGAAATGCTCAATATAATTAAAGATAATCCCGAATTTTCGGAGCTGAACGCTCTATTAAAAAGAGCCTGTCTAAAAGGTAAATATGTCATTCATTTTGGGATATAAACTCTCTGGAAATAAAAAGTCACTTTTGCGATTTGAAAACGGTATTGGTAAAGTACATATAATGCTTCCAGTAAATAACAAGAAAAACTCCGGTCTCATTTTGAAACCGGAATTTGCTTTTACTCGTTATTTGTTGAAATTCTTATCTGCAAGGGAGCTGTAATGCCGGATCAGCTCAATTTCCTTGGGATTGTAGGGGCGAAGGCTCGGACGGTAAAGGTCGTGAAACCATTTTTCAAAATCCCACGAGGATTTTTCGGGATCGTTGTAGTAGCTGTCCCACATTCCCTCCCACGGCTCGTAGGTCTGATATTTGCCGGCGACAAGTCCCCAGTTGTAACAGCCGATTCTTTCAAGAAAGAAAAGAGGAAACATTTCCTCAACTTTGTTTTTCAAACAGCGTGCCAGCCATTCGGTATTTATAATCGGTCTGCCGAGCTTTTTCAGCTCATAAATAATTTCAATATTCTCGGTGAATGGGCCGTAGCTGTGATATGAAACGATGTCGGAATTATCAAGTCCGAATTTTTCGATTTCCGAAAGCTTGCCAATACCGTTTGAACAGTTCCAGACTCCGACGGTGAGGGGCTGAATCGGATCAATCTCACGAATGATCTCAAACAGCTTTTTCATAAGCGGCAGGGATTTTGACTTGCGTCCGGAATTGCCCGGCTCATTGAACACATCCCACATTATTATTCTGTCGTCGTCCCTGTATCTTGTGACAAGCTCACGGACAAATTCGCAGAATTTCTGCTCGTTTTCAGTTTCGTCTGTCAGAGAGTATCCGCTCTCGTCAAAGCTGCCGTGCTGTGAGACCTTTCGTCCGCCGTGATAACCCCAATCAACCTTTTGCTCACCGAGGTAAAGGCGTTTCAGGGCTTCCTCTTTCGGAGGAACACAGTCGTTGCCCAGAACAACGGTGCAGGATATTCCGTTTTTATGAGCGGCTTCGATATAACGCTCAAACCGCTGCATAAATCCGTCATGCTCTTTTTCCCATACGAAAAATTCGGGAATGATTCTTATCGAGTTGAAGCCTGTTTCTGCCGCAAGCTTCAGCTCTGTTTTTGCAGTTTCAAGCTTCTGTTCAAAGTCGTATTCCTGCCACTGATCTATTCGGTTTGCGCAGTCGCTTCCCATGAAATTACATCCGCGAATCCACGGTCTTTCATTGTACCACGACCACGCCTTTTCCTCGCTCCATTTTTCTGCCATAAGCTCACCCCACGGAGTTCCGGCAAACTTTTTTATCTGCCGATTGAATCAACAAGCTCCTCAAAGGCATTGATTGTGGTTGAACCTGCGGAACAGCCTGTTGCAACGATTTCCTCGTTTACTCCCGAAAGGATACTGCTGTAATCGTTGTCCTCAAGAATGTAACCGATCTGATCGTTTGTAAGGCCGAATACAAGAAGCTCCTTGTCTGTGCCGACAATTTCCTGAAGAGTGGTGTAGTCAAAGTCGGTACCTGTCCATGAATTTTCTGCGTCAAGATATCCGCCGTATGCGATTGCCGGCTCAAGCTCGCCGGGAATAACAGCGACTGCAAGCTCTGTGCCGAATTCAAGGTAACCGAGCTCGGTCACAACCTCAAGCTCCGTGTTATTGTCGTCGGTCGCAACAACCTTATTGGTAAGTGCGCCGAGCTTGCCTGCAAAAGCAAGAATCTGATTTGTTACGGGAACAGTGTATTCTTTCATTCTGTAGTTGAGGAGGGGAGCAACCTCGGTTTCTGCCGCATCGGACTCAACGATGTGCTTGCCGAGAGCCGTGCCGTAAATCTTGAGGGATTCAAGTCTCGGAGTGCCTTCGGGAATGTCAAGACTGCTGTGGCTTGTGGTAATAGCAAGCTCCGCACCCTGTATCTGAATGTAGTTTGCGCCTGCCTTGTTGACCTCCTGCTCAACATAGTAGGGATAGTCGCCCGTGATAGCTGTGCCTGCCGCACCGTTGCCGACGCAGTGGATAGCCATATTGCAAAGCCATGTTTCCTTAGTTCCGTTGTCGGGAACGAAGCGGAAGCGGTGTACCTTTGTGTCGTAAACCATAGGCTCACGCTTGTCGTGAATGAACTCGCCGGCTTCAATTTCCGAATAGTACATTTTGCCGGTTGTCATTGAGTTGACCGCCTGCTTGATGGAGTCAACCGTAACATCATAAAGATGCTCCATAAAGCTCTCGTTCTGACCGTTCAGAAGCTTGTAATCCGTTCCGAAGGTGTTGTTGATAACGTTGAGAGCCGGATTTGTGAAAATCATTTTAAGAAGGTCGCCGTTCATTCCGAAGGTGTCAACGCAGCTATGCTGATGAAGCACGGAAATGTTGATGCCGACAATGTTGTTAGCCGTTGCAAAGTCTGCAAGCTCCTTACGGATGCCGCGGACATCGGGATAGGAAAGTCCGAAAGCGTCAAGAGATGCGAACACGATCGTTCCCCTACCGCTGCCGTCATTCACGGCGATAACACGCACACGCTGATCGTCATAGATTGCGGTTGCCGCCTTTGTCTTCGGGAAAGAAAGACTTCCGCCGACATAGTGCTTGCCGTCAAGCTCATCGCCCGTCTGGAGTGAAGCACTGCCGTAGCCGAGGCTCCACACAGCATTTGCCGCAGGTGCGCTGAGATAATCCTCCATGCCTTCAAAAAACATTTCGCTTGTGAAGTTTTCTTTCTTCTCAAACTGAACGGCAGGAATCTTCTTGTTAAGTCCTTTAAGGATAACGTCGATCAGTTGATCCGCAACATTATAAAGAGATTTAAGAAGCACATTGCCAAGTTCGTCCCAAGAGGTCGGGATCTTGAGCCCACCAAGGTCGATAGACATTACTGCCGCCGACTCTGAAGCTGTAACCTCCGCCGTGTCAGCCGCCATTACGCTGCTTGTGAGAGCAACACTGAAAACGGTGAACACCATAACGACGGAAAGGAGTAATGATATTAGTTTTTTCATAATATATCACCTTTCTGAATAAAATTTTACAGATACATTTTATCATAAATCGGGCTTTTTTACAACATAAACAGCATTGTGGAAAATAGCCGAAAAAAGGGGTTGATTTTTGTATGACTTGCTCGATAGCTGAGTTGAGAAACAAGGAGGTCATATGCAAACTGAACGGAACGAGAATAGGAAACGTTGACGACGTTGAGCTTGATGTCAACAGCGGACGGCTTGTTTCCATTGTAATTTACGGCAAGGGTAAGGTTATGGGACTTTTCGGGAAAAGCGAGGATTTTATCATTCCATGGGACGATATCGACGTGATAGGAGAGGATACGATACTTGTAAAATGCGAGTGTCCCGTGACGAAAAACGGGAGAATATAAAGCGGAGGGCTGTCGCTTAATACGACAGCCCAAACAGTTTATTTCAGTTTAATTCCAAGCTCATCAAGCTGAAGCTCGTCAACCTCGGCAGGACATCCCGTCATAGGCTCGCTTGCGTTCTGAACTTTCGGATATGCGACTACATCTCTCAGGCTGTCACAGCCGAGCATCTGCATAACAAGACGGTCAAGACCGATGCCCATTCCTCCGTGCGGAGGTGCGCCGTATCTGAATGCGTCAAGAAGATAGCCGAACTTTGCGTAAGCCTCCTCCTGAGTGAGGTTGAGGAGTGAGAAAATTCTGCTCTGAAGCTCAGGGTTGGTAATTCTGATAGATCCCGATGAAAGCTCAATTCCGTTGAGAACAAGGTCGTATGCCTTTGCTCTTACCTTTGCCTTGTCGGTTTCAAGGTATTCAAGGCACTCGTCCATCGGTGCGGTGAACGGATGGTGCATGGCAACCCATGTCTTGCTGTCCTCGTCCCAGTCGAAGAACGGGAATTCTGTGATCCAAAGGAGATTGAACTGACCCTCGGGGATTATATCAAGCTTTTTTGCAACCTCCTGACGAAGTGCGCCGAGAGCGTTGAAGACGATTGAATTTTTGACGTCGCCGATGATGAGAACAACATCGCCGGCCTCTGCGCCTGCTTTGTCAAGGATAGCTTTCAGCTCGTCCTCGGTGATGAACTTTGCAAAGGAGGAGGAAACCGTTCCGTCCTCGCCGAGCCTTGCCCATGCAAGTCCCTTTGCGCCGTTGCCCTTGACGGACTCCGTGAGCTTGTCAATTTCTTTTCTTGAAAGAGACTTGAAAGCGTTCTTTGCGGTAATGCCTCGTACTGAGCCGCCCTCCTTGACCGTGTTGCTGAAAACCGCAAAGCCGCAGTCCTTAACGATATCGCTGAGGTCATAAAGCTCCATTCCGTAACGGGTGTCGGGCTTGTCGGAGCCGAAGCGTTCCATTGCCTCTTTATATGTAATACGGGGAAGCGGAAGCTGAATGTCAACTCCGAGAGCTTCCTTGAAAACTCGCTTCATATAGCCCTCACCGATATTGAGTACATCTTCCATATCGACAAAGGACATCTCAAGGTCGATCTGAGTAAATTCGGGCTGACGGTCTGCACGGAGATCCTCGTCACGGAAACAGCGTGCAATCTGCATATAGCGGTCAAAGCCTGCAACCATCGAAAGCTGCTTGTAGAGCTGAGGTGACTGCGGCAGAGCATAGAAGGTTCCGTTGTGGATACGGCTGGGAACGAGGAAATCTCTTGCGCCCTCGGGAGTGGAGCGGATGAGGATAGGCGTTTCGATCTCTACAAAGCCGTTTTCGTCGAAGTAGTCACGGGTGATCTTGCAGATCTTGTGACGCATGATAATGTTGCGCTGGAGATCGGGACGGCGAAGGTCGAGATAGCGGTATTTAAGCCTTGTAAGCTCTGAGGTCTGGCAGTTTTCCACGATCTCAAACGGCGGAGTTTCACTCTTGCCGAGAACGCGGAGGTCGTTGACCTCAATCTCAATATCACCTGTCGGGATATCTTTATTCTTTGAAGAACGCTCACGGACAACACCCTTTGCCATGAGGACAAATTCGCTCCTTGCCGCAAACGCCTTGTCAAAAATTTCTCTGTCCGTATCCTCGCCGAATGCGAGCTGTACGATACCTGTTCTGTCACGCAGGTCGATGAAGATGAGAGCACCGAGATCACGCTGACGCTGTACCCATCCTGCAACGGTTACCTCTTTGCCGACGTCGCCGATTCTGAGGTCGCCGCAGTAGTCGGTGCGCTTTAAACCTGTCATAAAGTCCATTATATTAAGCCTCCTAAAATTTTGCTTAAATCAACGCCGCTCATATCCTCGGCGGCTGTATTCTGCAATTTCTGTGCCGCCGATTGAAGCGAATATTCCATAAACTCGTCGGCAAAACCGTCAAGAGGAATTTCCTGAGTTTCGCCGCTCTCCATGTTCTTGACTTTTGCAACGCCTGCGGCAAGGTCGTCGTCACCGAGGACGGCCGTAAACCTTGCGCCGATCTTGTCGGCATATTTCATCTGAGCCTTTACCGAGCGACCGACAACATCAAACTGTGCGCCGATGCCCGACTGACGAAGCTCAAGGGCGAGAGCCGCCGCCTTCGTCAGAGCGGCTTCACCGATACTGCCGATGTAAATTTCGGGAACATCTGCCGCAGGAAGCTCAATTCCCTGAGCCTCAAGCAGAAGAAGTATTCTTTCAAGACCGAGAGCAAATCCGAGGGCAGGAACATGAGGACCGCCGATTTCCTCAACAAGTCCGTCATAGCGTCCGCCTGCACAGACTGCACTCTGAGCGCCGAGTGCGTCCGTCACAAACTCAAATACCGTGCGTGTATAGTAATCAAGTCCTCTGACGATGTGCGGATTGACCGTGTAGGAAATGTTCATCGCCTCAAGGTACATTTTGACTTTTTCAAAGTGGTCGTGACATTCATCGCAGAGATAGTCGAGAATTATCGGCGCACCCTCGCTGATCTCGTGGCAGATGGGACTCTTGCAGTCGAGTATTCTCATCGGGTTTCTTTCAAGCCTTTCGAGGCAGGTCGGGCAAAGCTCGTCCCTGTGAGATCCAAAGTAGGCTTTGAGAGCGTCCTGATATTTCTTTCGACATTCGGGACAGCCGATTGAGTTGATCTCAAGGCTGATCCTGTCAATTCCGAGAAAGCCGAAGATCTCGTTGCCGAGCGAAATGACCTCGGCGTCAGCGGCAGGGGAGGCTGTGCCGTAGCACTCAACGCCGAACTGGTGAAATTCACGCAGTCTGCCTGCCTGCGGCTTTTCGTAACGGTAGCAGGAGGTGACGTAGCTGACCTTCTGAGGCATCGGCTCATTCTGAAGTCCGTGCTCAAGGAAAGCTCTCGCCGCACCTGCCGTGCCCTCCGGTCTGAGGGTTATCGAGCGGCCGCCCTTGTCGTCAAAGGTATACATCTCTTTCTGCACAACATCGGTTGTGTCACCGACGGAACGTGTAAAAAGCTCCGTATGCTCAAACACGGGAGTGCGGATCTCTTTAAATCCGAAATCCTTTGCAATACCGAGCATTGTGCTTTCGATAAATTGATTTTTGTGGCTTT
>JAEDFL010000021.1 GCA_016292785.1 Clostridiaceae bacterium
ATATTACGGGCTTTTTCGCGTTTCGGTCAATCTAAGGGCTTCATTGTGGGGAACAACAAAACATCTCTGATGGAAGGGCTGTTTGTCAGAAGCATTACAAGACGGTCGATACCGTAGCCGATACCGCCTGTCGGAGGCATACCGTATTCCATAGCCGTGAGGAAATCCTCGTCGGTATGGTTAGCTTCCTCGTCGCCTGCCGCAGCAGCCGCATCCTGAGCCTTGAAACGCTCACGCTGATCAATGGGATCGTTCAGCTCGGAATAAGCGTTGCACATCTCCCAAGTGTTGATGTAAAGCTCAAAACGCTCAACCTGATCCGGTCTTGACGGCTTTCTCTTGGTGAGCGGAGAAATGTCAACGGGATGATCCATAATAAATGTCGGCTGAATGAGCTTGTCCTCGCAGAACTCCTCAAAGAAAAGGTTGAGAATATCGCCCTTGGTGTGTCTTTCCTCAAACTCGACGTTGTGTTCCTTTGCAAGCTTCTTAGCCTCTGCATCGTCCTTGACAGCGTCAAAATCAACGCCTGCATACTTTTTAACGGCGTCGGTCATCGTCAATCTCTCGAACGGCTTGCCGAGGTCGATCTCCTTGTCGCCGTAAGTGATAACGGTTGAGCCGCAGACCTCGGTTGCAAGATATCTGAACATATTCTCGGTCAGATCCATCATTCCGTGATAGTCGGTGTAAGCCTGATAAAGCTCCATGAGGGTAAATTCGGGATTGTGTCTTGTGTCCATACCCTCGTTACGGAATACTCTGCCGATCTCGTAAACACGCTCCATACCGCCTATGATAAGTCGCTTGAGGTAAAGCTCAAGAGAAATACGGAGCTTGAAATCCTCATTGAGAGAATTGTGGTGAGTGACAAACGGTCTTGCCGCCGCACCGCCTGCATTTGAAACAAGCATCGGGGTTTCAACCTCGATGAAATTCTGAGCGTCGAGGAAGTTTCTGATCTTTTTCAAGATGAGCGAACGCTTGTAAAAAGTCGTTTTAACATCGGGATTAACAATAAGGTCAAGATAACGCTGACGGTATCTTGTGTCGGTGTCCTTGAGACCGTGGAACTTTTCAGGAAGCGGAAGAAGCGATTTTGAAAGAAGTCTGACGGACTGAGCATGGACAGAAATCTGTCCCCTGCGTGTTCTGAAAACATAGCCCTTGACCTCGATAATATCGCCGATATCCCATTTCTTAAACTCGGCAAACTCTTCCTCGCCGATATCGTTCATTCTGACATATACCTGCATACGGCCTGCACGGTCTGTAATGTCAACGAAATTCGCCTTACCCATATCTCTCCAGGTCATAATTCTGCCGCAGAGAGAGACATTCTCGATCTTGACCTGCTCAGGTCTCTGATCCTCGGGCAGCTCGGCTGTTTCAGCCTCAAGCTTTTCAAAAGCCTCTGTAACCTCAACGCTGGTTGCCGACTGATCGGCAGTTGTTATTTGAAAAGGGTCTTTGCCTGCCGCCTGAAGCGCTTCAAGCTTATCGACTCTGATCTTTCTGAGTTCATTAGCGTCCTTTTCCGTTTCAACAACGGGGACATTTTTTTCTTCTGCCATATTCAACTCTCCATTCACAGAAAAATGTATTAACAGTCAAAGCGGGCGTAAGGCAAAGCCTGCGCCCGATATGTTTATATGGAAATTTCAAGAACCTCAAAGGAAATTGTATTTCCGTTGGGAAGCTGTACCTTCACAACATCGCCGACCTTGTTGCCGATAAGAGCCTTACCGACGGCTGACTGGTCGGAAATAATACCCTCGTCGGGGTTAGCCTGACTCTCGCCGAGGATCTTGTATTCCTCGATATCGCCGTATTCAACATCACGGATTTTTACTTTTGAACCAACATGAATAGCTTCGGTTGAAATCGTACTTTCATCGAGGATCCTTGCGTTCTTCATTTCGTTTTCAAGCTGAGCGATCTTAGCTTCCATCTTCGCCTGGTCGTTCAACGCCTCATCATATTCACTGTTTTCTGAAAGATCTCCGAATGATCTGGCCTCTTTAATTCTTTCGGCTATCTCGTCTCTTCCGGCTGTTTTAAGATATTCCAGCTCATCATTTTTCTTTTTGTAAGCTTCAGCAGTAAGCAAGATTTCCTGTGCCATAAATTTCATCCTTTCAAATGTATGCAATAATTCGGTATTTTGGTTCTGATACAGACAAAAGCCTGTACTTTAAACACCAAAGTACAGCAATATGCCTATTATAGTTGATTGATTGCAAAAAGTCAAGTTTTTTTGTTTTTTTGACTTTTACAATGCTTGTTCAAGGCTAAAGACATAAATATAATATGCTCAAAAAAATCAAACATTCCAAAAAATTTATCCGTTTTCCACAAGTTTTACCTCATCCGGAGTCAGAGGACGGAACTCGCCCTCTGAAAGATTATTATCAAGCTCAACTCCGCCCATTTTCGTGCGTTTAAGCTCTATCACTCCGTTGCCTGCGGCGGCAAACATCCTCTTGATCTGATGATATTTACCCTCGCAGATTTTGATTTCAACAAGCGGATTTTCGCCGCTCTCCAAAACTCTGAGCTTGGCAGGCAGACACTCGGTACCGTCCTTTAAAACTATACCCTCGGCAACCGCTCTGAGCTGTTCCTCGGTTACGGCTTCGGCAAGGCGGGCTTCGTAGGTCTTTTCAATATGATTTTTCGGGGAAAGAATACGGTGGGCAAAATCTCCGTCGTCGGTGATAAGCACAAAACCCGTTGTGGTGATATCAAGCCGTCCGGCAGGGAAAAGATTTCGTCCCTTATATTCATCGGAAATCAGGTCTATAACGGTTTTATTCGTGCCGTCGTTCGTTGCACTGACAACGCCTTTCGGCTTGTTAAGCATCAGATAAACGAATTTTTCAAGCTTCATTTCTTCGCCGTTGATACTGACCGAGCAGGTTGAATCGTCAACCTTGGCTCCCCTGTCACGTACTGCAATTCCGTCAACCTTAACGGCTCCGCTTTTAATCAGTTCCTGAGCCTCTTTCCGGCTGTATTTGCCCTGAGAAGAAATCAGCTTGTCCAATCGCTGGAGCATGGCTTATTCCTCATCGAGGTAATCGAGGCTTACCCAACCCTCGTTACCGTCATAATATGTGTGTCCCCAGCCGTCAACAACACGGTCTACCGTAAGCTCTGTTCCGTAGCTCAGCTCTGCAAGAATATCGCTGTCCGTTCCGATTTCCGCCCTGAATCTCAGACCTTCTGTGTTGACAATATAGTTTCCGGCTCCGCCGTTTTCATTTTCGGCAGTCGTTTCGGGTTCGGTTGTTTCTTCGGTAGTTTCTTCGGTAGTTTTCTCGGTAGTTTTTTCGGTCGGTTTAACGGTGGTCGCCTCGGTTCTCGATGTGGCGTAAGAGGAATCTCCGAAAGAAACAAGTCCCCATTTGCCGCCCTTGAGAACATAGGCTCTGCCGCCGACAACAGGCGTTGCACCGTCAAAAACAAGCTCGGTCACGGGCTTGCCCTCGTTTGTCATAATTCCGAACTTGCCGTCCTTGGTAACCGTAACATAACCGTCATAGCTCTCGTAAGGAGTATCATCACCGCCGAAAGTGCTGTATCCCTTGACAGCATCATAGCCGAAAGGAATGACCGTCTTTCCGTTGGAATCAATATATCCCCAGACTCCGTTTGACTTGAACGCCGCCATTCCGTTTGAGAATGAGCCTGCGCCGGAATATATCATGCCCATTACATTTTTGCCGTTGATATAAAGTCCGTAGGTGCCGTCGCTGACAAATTTGCCGTCAACGTCCTTGACTCCTCTCACCGATTCGGGGAGAGAGGCTTTCAGCTCCTCCTCATATATATCTCCGCCGTCATTCTGGATAAATACGGCTCTATTCTCGGCGGTTACCCAAAGATACTCGTATCTCAGAGAGTTGTAGGTCTTATATGCCGGCTCGGTGGAAAAATCATTATAATTGATATAGGTCTGTACCCTTTCGCCGTCCTCATCAATAGTGACGGCAAGAAAATCGTCCCTGTTACGGATAGCGGTGATGCTGTCATATTTCGGGGAAATAACAACTTTTCCGTTGTAGTCGATAATTCCGTACTTGCCGTTCTGCTTGATTTTGAAGCAGTCGGCATAGATGATATCATAATGTCTTGTGTTTTCATTGTAGTCAGCTCTTACAAGAGGCTCGATGCTCTCGGCCTCAATCGTCGGACCGATTATCCATTTCGGATCGACAAGCGTACTGCTTGCAGTTGTTGTTTCTTCGGTTTCGGACTTCTTTGAAGTACATCCGTCAAAAAAGCACAAAGTCATAACAAGGCAAATTGCAAAGGATAAAAGCCTTATGAAGTTTTTCTTCATCTTTTACACCTCTCTGAGATTTAAAACGTGACACAGATCAATACATGCTTTCCCGTTTCTTCTTCCTGACAGTTCTGTAAATGAAATACGCAACCGAAACGGCGGCAAAGGATATCAAACCGATATAAACCGATCTGTCGTTATTTCCCTCGATCTTCAGGTTGTCCCAAAGCGTCGTCATCAGCATAAGAACCTCGGGATCGAGATTGTGGAAATATTCCGTCGGCGGAGTATGCTCCTCATCGGGATAAAGCATCTCGTTATCCCTTAAAGAGTAATCCTCGTTTTCAAGAACAGCTTTGTTGGGAGTAGCATAACACAAATACTCGGCATTTGCAAGCGCAATATCTTCCCTGAGCAGGAAATTGATATAAAGCTCAGCCGCTTCTTTATTCTGACAGCCCTTGGGAATACAGATGGAATCGACGAAAATATTCGTTCCCTCCTTGGGATAAACAAAGGCAAGGTCGGGGTTATTGTCAGCCATAAGAATACAGTCGCCTGCATAGTATGCGGCGATAGCCGCCTCTCCGCCCTCCATCTTGTTAAAGATATCGTCCATAACATATGACTGGACAAGAGGCTTCTGCTCCTTGAGCTTTTCATAAGCCTTTTCCCAGTCCTCGGAATTGTTGGTATTCAGACTGACACCGCACAAAAACTGTGCAATACCGAAAGCGTCACGGGAATTGTTGAACATAAGGATCTGTCCCTTATACTGCTCGTCCCACATAATGCTCCAGCTGTCGGGAGTTTCTTTTACCATTTTTGTGTTGTAGACAAGTCCGACCATACCGACATTGTACGGCACGGAATATTCGTTTTTAGGATCGAAATACAAATTTTTGTATTCGGGGGAAATATTGGAATAGTTCGGTATGTTGTCGAAGTTGATCTTTTCAAGAAGCTCCTCATTTATCATACGCTCGATCATATAGTCGGACGGAATAATGATATCATAGTTTGCTCCGCCGCCCTTGATCTTGTTATACATATTTTCATTGGAGTCGTAGGTGGTATAGTTGACCTTGATACCCGTTTCCTTTTCAAACTCCTTGTTGACGTCTGTCGTGCCTTCGGAGCCGTCCGAAATATACTCGCCCCAGTTGTAGACGTTGATCTCGGTACCTCTGAGCTTTGCGGCGTCAATCTGCTTTGCGGCAACGGAAAACGAAGCTGAACAGCTCAATGCAATGACCGACATTGAAAAGAATACGGCAAAAATCTTTTTAATCATTTTCCCGCACCGCCTTTCTTCGCCTTTTTAACGTCGCCCCTCGACTGGAGAACATTAACAAGAACAAGCAGTACCAGAATTACGATAAACATTATCGTTGAAAGCGCATACATATCGGGGGTAACACGCTTTTTAGTCATCGAGAATATCCTGATCGGGAGCGTCTGGAACTTTGGTCCGCTGACGAAGTAGCTGATGATAAAGTCATCGAACGAAAGAGTAAACGCCATAACAAGACCTGCCATAACTCCGGGAAGGATCGACGGCATAACCACCTTGAGGAATGCCTTGACCGGAGTGCAACCGAGATCCTGAGCCGCCTGTGCAAGGTTTGGATCGGTCTGCTTGAGCTTAGGCATAACGTTAAGAATAACATAAGGCAGGCTGAACGTGACATGGGCGATAAACAGCGTCCAAAATCCGAGAACGCCCTTTGCTCCGAGAATTGAGCCGATAAACACAAACAGAAGCATCATAGAAACACCTGTAACGATCTCAGGGTTCATCATCGGAATGTTAGTGACCGTCATAATGCTTGTTTTGGTAAAGCCTTTTTTCATTTTGAAAATTCCGACGGCGGCAAGCGTGCCGATAACCGTAGCGGCTATAGAGGAGGTCACGGCAAGCACAAGAGTGTTTGTCAGAGCGTTGATGGTTGCCTCGTCACGGAAAAGCTCAACATACCATTTAAAAGAAAATCCGTGAATAACGCTTGTACTGTTCGTTCCGTTAAAGGAGAGCACGATAAGCATAAATATCGGCAGATACAGGAAAAGCACAACAAGCGCAAGGTAGATTTTTGAAGTGGGATTAAGCTTCTTATTCATGCAACGACACCTCCCGCTTCCTCGGTATCGCCGAATTTATTCATAACAGCCATACAGATAAGTATCAGTATCATCAGCACGAACGAAAGCGCAGCACCGAAATTGAAGTTGTTGGAAACCTGGAACTGCATTTCGATAATATCACCGATGAGAGCAAAGCTTCCTCCGCCGAGCTTCTGAGAAATATAGAAAGTGCTGACGGACGGAACAAATACCATTGTTACACCCGAAACCACTCCGGAAAGAGTAGACGGAAAAATAACATCACGGATAACGTGGAATTTGTTAGCTCCGAGATCCTGCGCCGCCTCGACAAGACTGTTGTCAAGCTTAGTCATAACCGAATAGATCGGCAGAATCATATACGGCAGGAAATTATATACCATTCCCAATATGACCGCACCGGAGGTGTTAATCATATGGAAAGGACCGATTCCGATTTTTGACAGAATATTGTTGATAACTCCCGAGTCCTCAAGCAAGGTCATCCATGCGTAAGTCCTCAAAAGGAAGTTCATCCACATCGGAATCATAACGAGCATTACCATTGTGCTCTGCGCTCTGAGCTTCATCTTTGAAAGAATATAAGAAAGCGGATAAGCAATGATAAGGCAGATAATTGTTGCGACAATTCCAAACCAGAGCGAACGTAAAAACGTGCTTGTATAGTCGGAAAGTCTGCTGATATTTTCAAGTGTAAACGCTCCCGACTTATCGGTAAATGCGTAGTAAATAACCATAATAAGCGGAACAACAATGAAGATTGCCGACCAGACAACGTGTGGTGCGGCACAGAGCCGCTGTGTCAGAGTGTTCTTTTTCACGGCTCATTCCTCCTCAACGATGTCGGAAAGATGCTCCAATTCATCGCTGAAAGAGCTGTAGTCTCCGTACAGTCCCGAATACTTGGATTTTTTCATTATGTGAATTGCGTCAGGCTCAATATCAAGTCCGATACGCTTGCCGACAGGCTCATAGTCCGTCGTCTGTATCATCCATTTAAATCCGCCGATATCGACGATGATTTCAAAATGAACGCCTTTAAATGTGACAGAAGTAACGGTTCCGTTAAGCATACCCTGATCGACGGGAACGATGTCAACATCCTCAGGTCTGACAACAACATCTACGCTCTCGCCTATTCCGAAGCCCTTGTCAAGGCACTGGAACTGTGCGCCCGAGAAAGAGCATTTGAAATCCTCAAGCATTTTGCCGTCAAGGATATTACTCTCGCCTATGAAGTCGGCAACGAATGCGTTCTTAGGCTCATTATAAACGTCCTGGGGAGTGCCGATCTGCTGAATAACGCCGCCGTCCATGACAACAACGGTATCCGACATTGACAGAGCCTCCTCCTGATCGTGGGTGACATATATAAACGTTATGCCGAGTCTCTGCTGAATGTTTTTAAGCTCCACCTGCATATCCTTGCGAAGCTTGAGATCGAGTGCGCCGAGCGGCTCGTCAAGAAGAAGCACTCTCGGTTTGACCGCAAGAGCGCGCGCAATGGCAACACGCTGCTGCTGACCGCCCGAAAGCGAATTGATGTTACGTCGTTCAAAGCCGTTGAGATTAACAAGCTCAAGCATTTCCTTGACCGTTTCGCTTATCTCTTTCTCTTTCATCTTTTTGACGCGAAGTCCGAACGCAATGTTCTCATAAACATTCAGGTGCGGAAACAGCGCATAACGCTGAAAAATGGTGTTCACCTGTCTCTTATGAGGCGGTACACCATTGATTGTTTTATTTTCAAAAATGACTTCTCCGCTGTCAGGTTCAAGGAAACCTGCGATTATACGCAGAGTAGTCGTTTTTCCGCAGCCCGAAGGCCCTAACAAGGTAATAAACTCCTTGTCTCGAATGTACATGCTGAGATTCTCAAGTATCTGAGCGTCTCCAAGCTTGACCGAAATGTTTTTCAGATCAATAATAACATTGTTTTTCAATTATGCAGCCCCTCTCTTTACCGAGTTCGGTATAATATCTTTTAAGAAAGATATTAAAATATAATATAGTGCAGAAAGTCGCAAATGTCAACAATTTTTTACATTTTTTCATAGAAAAATCATTGATTTTTTTGTTTGGTTTTAGGAATACTCTTTTTTTCTCTTGAATACTCCGTTTTTCTCGTTTCAGCTCATTTTTTGTTGGTATAAAAAATTATCGGCAACCGTAATATTTTTCATTTTACGGTTGCCGTTTTTCATATTTTTTGATTATTAAAGAGACTTCAGCGCACCTGTCGGGCAAGCATTAACGCACTTCTGACAGTCTTTACAGTAGGCCGCAACGTCCGGAGAATCAAACTCAGGCTTGATAACGGTTGTAAATCCTCTGCCGACAAGACCGAGAATACCCTTGCCGACCTCCTCGTCACAGACACGGACGCAGAGATTACAGAGAATACACTTGTTCTGATCTCTTTCGATAGAAACAAGCTTCTGCTCCTTGGGACAGTTATGCTTTTCACCGAAGAAGCGTTCGGGCTGAACGTCATACTGATTGGCATATCTTATCAGCTTACATTCATGGAAGTCGTGACAGCCGCACTGAAGACAGCGCTTTGCCTCGTTCATCGCCTGCTCTGCGGTAAAGCCGAGATTGACCTCGATAAAATCATGCTTTCTTTCTTCGGGACTTCTCTGAGGCATCTTGGCTCTTGAACACTTCTCACGGTCTGCAAGATCCTCGGCGGTTACGGTTTTTTCGACAAAATACGGCTTTTTGTAGCCGACATTCTCGCCGTTAAGATATCCGTCAACAACCTCGGAGGCTTTCTGAGCCTC
The DNA here is from genome assembly GCA_016292785.1 of Clostridiaceae bacterium. Taxonomy (GTDB): domain Bacteria; phylum Bacillota; class Clostridia; order Oscillospirales; family Acutalibacteraceae; genus CAG-488. The sequence goes on from JAEDFL010000021.1 coordinate 9,196, forward strand.
GCCGATAGCCTCAATGGCAATCGAAGCTCCCCTGTTTGTTGCGTCGCCGACAGCGAAAACTCCGTCCATTGACGTTCTGAACGTGGAAGTATCGGCGGATATGTTACCCCTGTTTGTAAGCTCAAGCTGTTCAAAACCGCCTATATTTATTTTCTGACCGATCGCCATTATTACAGAGTCAAGCTCAATCGTCTCGAATGCTCCCTCAACGGGAACAGGTCTGCGGCGACCGCCTGCGTCAGGCTCGCCAAGCTCCATTTTCTGAAGCTTAACGGCTTTAACCTTACCGTTATCACCGATGATCTCGGTCGGATTGCAGAGGAATTTATAAACAACTCCCTCCTCCTCCGCCTCGTCGATCTCGACCTTTTCGGCAGGCATTTCGGCTCTCGTTCTTCTGTATATTACATAAACCTCATCGGCATTAAGTCTGACAGTGGTACGGCAGGCATCCATAGCGGTATTTCCTCCGCCGATGACGGCAACCCTCTTGCCGATATCAACAGGCTGACCGAGAGCAACGGAACGCAGGAAATCAATTCCTCCGAAAACTCCGTCAAGCTCCTCGCCCGTTACACCCATCGAGCTGCTCGTCCATGCGCCGACGGCAACGATCACGGCGTCGTGCTTTGACCTGATTTCATCAAGCGTGATATCCGTTCCGACCTTTACATTGTTTTTCATCTCCACGCCAAGCTCGGCAACGGAGCTTATTTCCATATCGAGAATTTCCTTAGGAAGTCTGTACTGAGGAATACCGTATCTGAGCATACCGCCCATCTTAGGCATAGCGTCATATACCGTTACCTTGTGTCCCTTGACAGCAAGGAAATATGCGGCTGTAAGTCCTGCAGGACCTCCGCCGATAATTCCGACCGTCTTTCCGCTCGGCTCGGCAACCTCGGGCATAAACTTGTCGCCCGATTGAAGATCCTTGTCGGCGGCAAAGCTCTTGAGGAAAGCGATTGAGATCGGCTCCTCGACAAGCTGACGGCGGCAGGCAGTCTCACAGGGATGCGGACAAACACGTCCGATAGAAGCAGGCAGAGGTACTCTGTCCTTGACAAGCTCGACAGCCTCCTTGAATTTGCCCTCGGCAATGAGCTTGACATAGCCCTGACAGTCCGTACCTGCAGGACAGTTGAGAGAGCAGGGACCCTTGCAGTCACCCGTATGGTCGGAGAGAAGAAGCTCAAGAGCAATCTTTCTCGCCTGACGAACTCTCGGAGTATCGGTCTTGACGACCATTCCGTCAAAGGCAACGGAGGAACAGGCTCTGAGAAGCTTGGGTGTGTTCTCTGCCTCAACCACGCAGAGTCCGCAGGCACCGTATGCCTTAACCTCGTCAATATAACAAAGAGTGGGAATTTCAATTCCGTTATTTTCAGCGATCTGAAGGATCGTCTGACCTTTTTCGGCAATGATTTCTCTGCCGTTTATCGTCACTTTAATACTTTCCATTCAAATCACCTCTTAATCAACATTTACCGCACCGAATCTGCATACCGAAACGCAGGATCCGCACTTAATACACTTGGAAGTATCAACCGAATGAGCCGACTTGACCTCGCCCGATATTGCGTCGGCAGGACATTTCTTGGCGCAGAGCGTACAGCCTCTGCATTTGTCGGGGTCAATCGAATAGCTGAGAAGATCGGGACAGCTCCTTGCAGGGCATTTCTTCTCTTTTATATGAGCCTCATATTCGTTTCTGAAATACTTGATAGTAGTCAAAACCGGGTTAGGAGCAGTCTGACCGAGGCCGCAGAGTGCGCCGTCCTTGATGGAATAGCAAAGCTCCTCAAGCAGCTCGATATCGCCCTCTTTGCCCTCGCCCTTAACGATCCTGTTGAGAATTTCAAGCATTCTCTTTGTACCGATACGGCAGTGAATACACTTTCCGCAGGACTCCTTGGCGGTGAAGTCGAGGAAGAACTGAGCCATACTTACCATACAGGTGGTTTCGTCCATAACGACCATACCGCCCGATCCCATGATAGCACCGGTAGCACCGAGAGCCTTATAGTCGATAACGGTATCGAGAAGCTCGGCAGGAATACATCCGCCCGACGGTCCGCCCATCTGAACAGCCTTGAACTCCTTGCCGTTCTTGATTCCTCCGCCGATGTCAAAAATAACGTCACGCAGAGTTTTACCCATCGGAATTTCGACAAGTCCGCCCTTTTGGATCTTACCTGTGAGGGCGAATACCTTTGTACCCTTACTGCCCTCGGTTCCCATTGCGGCAAAAGCGTCGCCGCCGTTGAGAATTATCCACGAAACATTGGCAAAGGTTTCAACGTTGTTGATATTTGATGGCTTATACCAGTAGCCCGACTGTGCAGGGAACGGAGGTTTAAGCCTCGGCATACCTCTCTCGCCCTGGAGAGATTCGATAAGTGCAGTTTCCTCACCGCAGACAAATGCGCCTGCGCCCGCTTTAATTCTCATCTTGCAGGAGAAACCGCTGTTCATTATATTATCGCCGAGGAAGCCTTTTTCCTCGGCCTGTTTTATTGCTTCTTTCAGTCTTTCGATTGCAAGGGGATATTCCGCTCTGACATAGACTACCGCTTCCTTTGCGCCGATAGCATATGCGCCGATGAGCATACCCTCAATGAGATTGTGAGGATCGCTTTCAATGACGGCTCTGTCCATAAATGCACCGGGATCACCCTCGTCGGCATTACAGATAAGGTACTTTTCCTCGCCCTGCGACTGTCTTGCGGCATTCCACTTGAACCAGGTCGGGAAGCCTGCGCCGCCTCGTCCTGCAAGTCCGGAAACCTTAATTTCTTCAATGACCTCTTCGGGCGTCATTGTATTAAGCACTTTTTCAAGAGCCTTATATCCGTCCTGAGCCGTGTATTCTTCGATTTTTTCTGGATTGATGAGTCCGCAATGGCGAAGCGCAATTCTTGTCTGCTTTTCAAGGAATTGCTTATCGTCATCGGAAATTTCAATACCGTCAACGGCTTTTTCATCACCGTTTACATATGCGATAATCTTTTCTGCGTCATCGGGCTGAACCTTGACAAGACGCTTTTTAAGCTCATCACCGTCATAAATATCTACGATCGGCTCAAGGAAGCACATTCCGATACAGCCCGTAACCGTCAGCATTGCTTCGGAAGAACCGAGCAAAGCCTCAATCGCAGAATAAACCTTTGCGGCTCCTGCGGCAATTCCGCAGCTGCCCTCTCCGACAACTATTTTCATACTCAGCCCTCCTCTTTAAGCTTTCTGAGAATTTCGACCGTCTTGGACGGAGTGAGACTGCCGTAGGTCTCGCCGTTGATCATCATGACGGGAGACAGACTGCAGCAGCCGAGACAGGCAACATTCTTGAGTGTGAAAAGTCCGTCATCGGTTGTTTCTCCGTCGGAAATGCCGAGTTCCTGAGTGATGGCGGCTTCAATTCGCTGTGATCCGTTGACATGGCAGGCAGTACCCTGACAGAGCATTATTAAATATTTTCCTACCGGCTGAAGCCTGAACTGGGAATAGAACGTGGCAACTCCCATTACCTTTGCGGGAGAAGCTCCGATTCTTTCCGCTATGCAGTAAAGCACATCCGTCGGAAGATATCCGTAGATATCCTGAGCGTGCTGAAGTATCGTAATAAGACTTCCCGGTGTGTCGCCGTATTCGTCAAGCACCGGCTTAATAAGCGAAAGATCGCTTTTTTTACAGGAGCAATTCATTGCAAAACCTCCGTTGATTCGATGATTTTCATATCATTTTAACATATGTTTATTTTTTAATCAACAGGATTTACCGAAAAAGTTTTATCCAATTAAAGTAAAAACAGCCTCATAATGCCGCTTTAAAAAATGAAGCATTAAAGAAGCTGTTATTAACCGTTAAATCTCGGAAATGATCTTCCTTGCAAAATTCGGTACATCGGTAATAACTCCGTCAACGCCGAGCTTTACCAGTCTTTTGATATCGTTCTCCCTGTTGACTGTCCACGGATTGACTGCCATTCCGTTTTCGTGCGCCCTTTCGACAAGGCGGCGGTCAACAAGCCAGAGAAACGGATGAAGAGCGTCTGCGCCGATGCATCTTGCGAACTCGGTCTCTTTTCCCAAAATTCGCATGACGTTAGGACTTTTGGGACTGTAAAGAAATCCCGTCTTACAGTCGGAGTCAACGTCCTTGCAGGTTGTCAGAGCGATCGGATCAAAGCTTGAGATAAGCAGTTTGTCAAACAGCCCTTTTTCCTTTACCGTCTGAATGGTCTTTTCAACGATTGAATAATCCTTGTTCTGGGGACTTTTTATTTCTATATTCAGTACTTTGAGATTAGCTTTTTTTGCAAGGTTAAGAAACTCGTCAAGAGTAGGAATTTTTGTACCCTTGTAGGCTCTGTGGAAATATGCTCCGAAATCAAGCCTTTTGAGATCCTCAAGCGTCTTGTTGCGGATCAGACCTTTTCCGTCGGAGGTTTCGTCAACGGTATAGTTGTGACAGATTACGGGAACGCCGTCAAAGGTCAGATGAACGTCGGTCTCAAAGCCGTCGGCACGAAAATCAATGGACTTTCTGAATGCCGGCAGGGTGTTCTGAGGCGCAATTTTATTCGCTCCCCTGTGTGAAATTACATTGCATACAGCCATTTTACAATCCCTCGTTTTCTTTTTTGCTGTTTTAACAGGGAATATTATACCATAATATAAAAAAAAATCAATTATTTATTTGACATATAACCGTCCGGCTGATAAAATGTAAAAAGTGCGTTCACAGAAAGCTGAGTCCGCACCGAGAATGTTTAACGAAAGGTTAATGTTGTTCTATGGCAAAGAAAATGCGAATACTCGGACCTATAATGCTTGTCAGTGCGGCGATGATATGGGGACTTTCCTTTGTCGCTCAAAAGCAGGGAATGGAATATGTTGAGGGATTTACCTTCAACGGAATCAGATGTCTGCTCGGTGCAATTGTACTTATTCCGTTTATCCTGATCCGTGCCGTGAAAAATCCCGTGAAGCTCTCCCCAGCCGAAAAGAAGCAAAGCCGGAAGGATAATTTCAAAGGAATTATGATCGTCGGTCTGATGCTTTGTATCGGATCAAATCTTCAGCAGTTCGCTTTCAATTACATAGAGCCGGGCAGAGTAGGTTTCATCACCGCTCTTTATATGCTCATAGTTCCCCTTATTTCATTCATTGTTTACAAGAAGAAACAGCCCGTTACAACCTGGATCGGAGTTATTCTCGGCGTTGTCGGACTGTATATGATATGTATGGGCGGTTCGGCGTCGTTCTCTCTCGGCAAGGGTGATATTCTTGCCCTGCTGTGCTCGTTCGCTTTTGCCCTGCATATAATTGTAATTGATAAGTTTGCCGCAAAGATCGACTGCGTCGTGCTTTCCTGCGGTCAGTTCTTTGTCACGGGAGTCATCTCCTGCATACTGATGTTCGTCTTTGAAAATCCGAACATTCAAAGCATTATGCAGGCGGCTGTGCCAATCCTGTACGCAGGTATCATGAGCTGCGGCTGTGCGTTCACGTTCCAGGTCATCGGTCAGAAATACACCGAACCGACTATCTCAAGTATGCTCCTTTGCCTTGAATCCGTGTTTTCGGTCATTTTCTCGTTCATAATTCTCGGCGAAAGAATGGCTTCGGTTGAATACATCGGCTGTGCGGTAATGTTCGCTGCGATAATCATTGCTCAGCTGCCGGCAAAGAAGTCGGCGAAGTGACGTTTGTACTCGGAAATTCAAAGCCTTGAATAAATCCGTTTTGCTCTATTGAAGAAATATCTCCGCCGATAACGGCTCCGTCATAAACAAGTAAGGTTGCCCTGATATATCCGCAGTCAGCAGGATAATCGGGGTAATTTTTTACCTCAAAAATCCATTTTTTTGCCCGAAAGCCCTTGTAAGGCTCAAGGTCAAGCCCCTGATTTTTCTGGATAACATTGTAAGCGGTATATGTATCGTTAAATTCCGACGGAATGATAACCTCCCTGACCTCAACGGGTTCTTCGTTCACGCTCCAGCCGAACTGGGAAAGGAATGAAATACAGTCCGACGCATTTTTTGCAATATAGCTTATGGAACCGTCGTTGGCAACAGGCTTTTTTCGGCTGTTCAAAGCAAGCGTTCCTGCAATCAGAACGCAGATTACGATACAAAGTGCAACAATCAGCTTGGGCTTGTTCGCTTTAAATGAAAATACAAACATAATTAAATCCTCCGTTTTTGTCCGTTACTTTAATGTATGAGACAAAGCGGAGGATTATTACTTAATTATAAAGATCGGCAAGTATCGGCATTATGCCCTTTTCGGTTATGTCGATCATCGCATATTTACCTACGGAAAGCGAGCCGGGATTGACATACCATATTTCTTCCTCATATGTTGTGTCAGGGACGTGCGTATGCCCGTATAATGCTATAGAAGCTGAACAGGATCGGGCTTTCTGTTTCAGACCGTACAGAGAGTATTTTACGCCCTCGTTATGTCCGTGGGCTGCATAAACGGTTTTGCCGCCGAATTTTTCAAGCAGAAACGGCGGATTTGCAGAATTGAAATCGCAGTTTCCGCAGACGGCATAAAGCTTCAAATCGGGATATATTTTTTTCAGAAATTCAATATCTCTTTCGCCGTCTCCGAGAAAAATTACTGCGTCGGCTTCGGGGTGAAGCTCAACGGCTTTGAGCAAAAGATTTTTTCGTCCGTGGGAGTCGGATAAAACAAGTAAGCGCATACATACAACACCTTTCAGAATATAACTTTATTATAAATCATTGGAGTGTGAGTGTAAATGGCAAATAACAAATTTTCTGATTTTTTCTCTGCACCGTCAAGCAAGGCAGAAGCAGAAAAAAGAGCAAAAGAGCTGATCAACGGTCTTAAAGCGGAGGAAAAAGACGAGCTTAACCAAATTCTCGGTGACAGGGATAAGATCAACGCCGTGCTTTCTTCTCCTGCCGCACGCAAAATTATGGAAAAGCTGAACGGCAAAAAAGATGAACATTAACGATATTCTTTCCTCCCTCACTCCCGATGATATCGAAGAGCTCAAAGCCACAGCCGAAGCGGTTTTCGGTCAAGGCGGCGATATTTCGGAAAAGCAAAGCCGTCAGAAAGGGAACGATATCTTTTCATCGTTCGATCCGCAGATGATAGGAAAAATAACAAAAATAATGAGCGCAATGAACGGTGAATCGGGACGCCGCTGTAAGCTCATTGAAGCTCTGAAACCGAATCTCAGTCCCGAAAGGCAGAAGAAGGCCGATCAGGCGATACAAATTCTGAAACTGCTTGAAATTTTACCGTTAATAAACAATCTTACAGATCGGGATGATTAGCAATGCCACAGCAGGATTTTAACGCCGCCGAGCGACAGGCGATAATGAGAGCAAGAGAGATGTACAGCAGAGCCATGCCCGTTCAGAACGCCGATCCGGTCTTTCACAAACAGCCAAACCGCCCTGCAACGGAACATTCGGCACATCAGAACAGCAATCATCAGCCTCCCCTGCCTCCGAGACAGGAAAGCAAAAATCCCCGTCAAGGCTTCAATCCTTTCGGAATGTTCTTCGACGGGGATATGAAGCTCATCATCGCAATGATGCTTCTGCTTTCGGGCGACGGCGGAGATACCCTCCTGCTCATGGCGCTGATGTATATTATGCTTTAAAGCTTGACATTCTCCGTAAATTGAATTATCATATTCCCAGAACATTTACGGAGGTAATGATTATGACATACGAATATAAAACAAGGGGCACCTGCTCATCAAAAATCACCTTTGACCTTGACGGCGACACGGTTACCAATGTCAAGTTTACCGGCGGCTGTAACGGAAATCTCAAGGGTATTTCCTCAATCGTGGACGGTATGACGGTTGCGGAAATCGAGAGGAAGCTCAGCGGCATAACCTGCGGCTTTAAGAACACCTCCTGTCCCGATCAGCTTGCACAGGCCGTTTCCGAAGCCTATGCAAAACAGCAGGCAAACAAGTAAAAGCGTTAAATAAAATGCGACTGCAAGTAATCCGAAAGGACATGCTTGCAGTCGTTTTTAGATTTTAGACATCAGATATTTGATTTTTTGCGGCAAAAATATATTTATCTCATCACTCATTCGGTAATTGCATTATATATCCTGTCGCAGGAATTTCTATCCTTGTCAAAGAAGAAGTTTTCGCTTCTTTCTTTATAGGGAGATATCGCTTCTCCGTTGTTTTCGATTACCCTTTCAATGGCAAGGCACAGCTCGGATTGGCTCTGCGTCAGCTCTCCGAAACCGTTTTCAAACGGAATGTCAAGCTCTCTGTAATCGTTCATACCCGCCTTAAACTCCCTGAGATCGGGCATAAAATACACGACTGCACGGTTGAGGTAAACAAAATCGTAAACGAAGGACGAAAAGTCCGTAATAAAGATCTTATATTCATCGATCGGTCTGCCGTCGGCAAAGCCGATTGACGGATTTTGTATTTCAAAGCAATCCTTGTATGGAGCAAATATCGGGTGGAGCTTAAATTCAAGAGTCCAGCCGTTTTCATCAAGCAATTTTGCAAGGGCTTCGCTGTTCAGAAAATCCTGAGTTTTTTTGAAGAAATCCGACATGACAAACCTTTCTTTGTCTGCCGTCCATCCGCCGCCGGCATTGTGTGAAATCAGATATTTCCTCCACGACGGAGCAAAAAGGATTATATTCTTCGCCTTTTTCGTGTCAATTTCAACACGGTCGTATCTCGGCATCTTGCTCTTTATCAAAGCGTCTTCGGGGAAGAAATAATTTTCGGTAAAATTTTTTACCTCATAGTCGGTCGAAACTACCTCGCCCGTGACATCAAGCCTGTCGTATGAATATTTCCACGGCACATGGGCATGCAGAACGCCGTGCTGGAGATAATAGACATCTCCGCCGAAAAGGTCGATGTATTCGGGGTAAATATCGCTGTAAAACGGAAGATAATTTTCGTTCTCAACAAAGGCGGTGATAATCTTCTCGGCATTGAGATACAGCATCTTATGCTTTGACGAGCGGAAAGGAATCAGGTGTTTCAGCTGTTCGGCGGTGAAATGCTGTCTGATTTCATCAATCGAGCCATTGACAACATAGTAGCGTTCAACCCCGTCGTCAATATCAAAATCGTGAATAAACTGTAAATAGGCGTTGTCAACACCTACTCCCTTGCAGTCGTTATAAAGCCAAATCCTTTTCTTCGGCATTATAAGGTTCAGCAACCTTACGGCAAAAACTTTTTTATTGGTTCTCAGGTATTTTTTGAGAGCCGTTTTTTTATACTTTTTTTCCGCCTTTTTATCCGCTTTTTCAAGGATTATACACTTGTCGCTCATTTTGCAGCTTACGCCGTTGAGGACAAACCGACTGCGTTTTTCGCTGAAAGGCACCCATTCACCGAAGCTGAAATGCACGGGATAAGAACGGTCTGCAATCTCAACAGCGAACGAAAAGGATGTGCGCTTACCGACTTCAAATACCTTTCTGAAGCCCCAAGCCGTATTATTTCTGAGCTTTGCGCCGTCATAGCAGAACGAGCACTCCCTGATTTCAAGAGGAACGGTCTCGCTTCTCTCCCGGAGAAGCAAAACAGGCTTTTCGCAGTAATCGAAAACAGGCGATGAAATATAGCCGCAAACCTCAACCGTGCTTTCACGAGCCTTGAATTTTGTCAATACAAGCTCAAACGCTTCGGCTTCATAAAGAACATTTTCGCCGTGAGCAAGTCTTATTTTACTGTCAAATGAGGCTTTTAATTCGCCCTTATATTTCATAGCTACAAGGAAGTATTTGTTCATTTCCTCCGCTTCGGGAAAATTGAGAATTATACTGTCCTCTGTTTTTTCAAGGAGCTTTTCAATCCGCTCAACCTCCCGACGGTATGCTTCACCCTCAAGATGATAAGGGAGCAGGAAATCACCTTTCAGCCGTCTTAAAATATCCTCGGTGAAAACGGACTGAACATAGCCCGGTACGGGATCGTATTCAGAGAATATCTCCTCCCACCTGCCGACAAAATCGTTAAAATACAGGGCGCACTCAAGTCTCTTGCCTGCTCCGCCGGGATTGTTAAACTTTCTGTATTCACAGTCTGCAACGTAACCGAAAGCTTTTTTATCCTTAACGCAGTCAAGGCAGAAGTTCACCGTTTCAAGGTCGCAGTTTTCCGAAACGCCGAAAAGAATATTTTCGTCTCCCTTGTTTTTAACAGCAATATTGATCCCGGCAGGACAAAAATAAACGTTTTCATCATCACCGAGGTCTTTTACACAGGAATAATTTTCACTGTATCTGAAACCAGATTTTTTGCGATTGCCGTTATTGTACGGCACAAGCTTATATGTGACAAGATCAACCGCCTCGTAATTCTCCTCAAAGAAATCTACAATATTTTTCAGAGCATTGTCGGACAGGGTGTCGTCAGCATCCAGAAAAGCAATATACTTGCCCCTTGCGGCTGTAATACCGCAGTTTCTCGCCTCCGAAAGTCCCCTATGCTCCTGAGTTATTACAGAAGCGTTTACGGAATCAACCGCAAAATCTCTGACGATATCCGCAGAGCCGTCCGTACTGCCGTCATTTATGAGCAAAATTTCGGTCTTGTCGGCATCAAAGGTCTGAGCCGCAAGAGAGTCAAGACACTTTTTAATTGTACTTTCCGCATTATAAAACGGCACGATAACCGATATAATCTTTTCAAATTCGGTCACAAAATCACCTCAAATCAATAATTAAATTATAACCTCCGTCAAGGCTTTTTGCAACATTCTTTGTGAATATTCGTACAAATAACCGTCAAAAATCTCCACGGGTGATATTATGAAAACCGGTATAATCAAAAAAGAGAGCAAGACGATTATAAAAGGCAAACGCAGGCAGGCTCTGTCGATTGTGTTATTCAACCTGTTTTTCTGTGCGGCAATGACCGCCTTGTCCTACGGAATTATTGTTCTTTCCGACCGTTTTTCGGCTGTCGGCTTGCCTGTCGGCATAACCGTTGCCATTATCCTCGTTATAATAAGTCTTGTCACTCTATGTGTTTACAGCTCTGTGAGCGTAGGAGAAAAGGCATGGTACAACGGTGTTACGGCAAACAAAGCAAATTATTCACGCAGGCTCTTCTTCTGGTTCAGACCGAAAAACTCATTCCGTGCGTTACGCTTTCACTTTTCATTGTTTTTCATCAAGCTGTCGCTTGCCATACTGTTTTTTCTCCCCGGTATAATTCTTCTTTGGTCGATATATTATCTTTCGGGCACGGGAGGACTTGAGCTTTACCTCTTTATTTCGCTTGCGGCAGGAAGTCTGATTTTCGGAATCAGCGGATTGATATTTTATTTCGTGGCAGTTCAGCGTTATTTTATCGCAGAATATCTGTTCTCTTCCGATCCGAGACTCGGTGTTTTTACGGCAATCAATCAAAGTAAAAACCTGCTTGACGGGCATATTTTTGAAATTGTTAAATTCAAACTGAGCTTTTTGCCGTGGTTTTTCGGCTGTCTTGCCGTCATTCCCGCATTTTACTTCATTCCCTACTATAAAGAAAGCTGCTGTGTGGTTGCAAAAAGAATAACTTTGTGATAAAATACTAAAAGATTTTTGTCACGGAGATGTTTATATGAAGGATAACCTGAAATGGACTAAATCAAAAGTATTTTTGATAGCTTTCAACTGTATTCTTTGCGTTGCGATAGTTGTCAGCTCAATGATGATAGTAATTGATAAATCGAGGATCAAGAACGGTGCTGTTTACACCTCAGGCGAAAGCCAAACCGATGTGCAAAATACGCAGACCGCCTCTTCAAATACGGCAAGGCTGATGATAGCCGGAGACAACACGGTTTATCGGACGGTGTTCTCACAGGCCTCGGAAAAAGCCGGCGAAAACGGATACGATTTTTCCGGAGCATATGACGGTATCAAGGAGGTTATTTCAAAATCAGACCTTGCAATGATTAACCAGAACACCGTTATGGACGACAAGAACGAGCCGTCCGCCGCTCCCGATTACAACACTCCCGATCAGATGCTCGACAAGCTGATTGATCTCGGCTTTGATGTTTTCAATCAGGCTAACGATCATATTATGGATATGGGACTTTCGGGTGCGATCAACGATATTGCGCTTTTCAAGATGAAAGAAAAGCAGGCTCTTCTGACAGGTCTTTTTGAAAATCGGGAAGAAATGATGAAGCCGCAGGTCACGGAAATAAACGGAATTAAATTCTCCTTTGTAGGTATCACGGAATCCCTCGGCGGATTTGACACTCCCGACGAGTCTGACATCGGTATACTTGATCTGTCCGACACCCGTGCAAGTGAGGACGAGCTTAACGGAACAATGAAACAGCTCGTCGAAAATGCAAAAGAAACCGCCGACATCGTCTGTGTAACCGTTCATTGGGACGATGAGGAGGTAGCGGAGCTTTCGGACTATCAGCAGGAGGTAATTGACAATCTTCTCGGATACGGCGCAGATATAATCATCGGCACAGGCAAGAATGAAATCGGCGCATTTGAATATAAGGACAACGGTGATGGTGAGCAAGCTCTTATCGCTCCGTCGCTCGGCAAGGTTATTTCGCTTGAGGAAAGTGCAAAGAGCCTGCTCGGAGGGATTGCGGACATCACGGTAACAAAGGACTCAAAAACCGGTCAGACTTCAATCACCGCCGCAAAGCTTATTCCGACGGTGACCGTTTACGGCGAGGACTACGAAAACGTCCGTGTTCTTCCCCTTTCAAAATGTACCGAGGACATTATCTCAAAGCATGGCTTCGCCCAGGAGGACGAGGACTTCACATACAGCTTCATTAAAAACTATTATAACGAGAAGTTCGGTAACTCGCTTGAAATAAACTATTGATGCCGAGAAATGATGAAGTAGAAATAACAAGAATAGTTAAGGCTTGTAACGGGAAATCCGATACAAGCCTTTAGCTTTTATTCTTTTGCCCTTCACTGTCCCTTGCTTTTTATTTATTTATCCTGGCGATCAGCGGCTTAACCTGCTTGCCGAGTAAAACGGCAATAACCATTTTCGCACAGTCAAATCCGACATAAGGAACTACGCCTGCGATAAGCGCCTGCTTGAAGGTCAGGCTCATCTGATATGCAAGCCACAGCGTGCCGAACAGGTAGCAGACCAACGTTCCGAGAGCCATACCGAGCAAAGGCAGAAAGAATTTATTCTCAAAACGATCCGCAAACAGTCCCCCGATCAGAGCAACAAAAATAAAACCGATAATATAACCGCCCGTAGGTCCTGCAAGCTTTGCAGCTCCGCCGGCATAGCCTGAAAAAACGGGAAGTCCCACGAGACCGACCAGAATGTAGATTATTACGCTGAGCGTTCCTGTCTTAGCTCCCAAGAGATAGGAAGAAATATAGACAGCCAGAATACCGAGCGAAATCGGTACGGGTGTGAAAGGCAGCGGAACCGCAATGGGTCCGAGCACCGATATCAAGGCTGCCATCAGAGCAACCTTTACAATTTCTAATATTCTCTCATTCCTTGTCTTAACCTTTGCGTTCATTTTTTATACCTCCGGATTTGCCTCCAAACGCCTTTGGATAAGAATAATAATATTTTTGAAAAGCTTTCTCAAAGCTTCAAAAAACGAAACATGATATCTTGAATCGGTGTTCATATTTTCCGAAACCATCGGAATTATGTCATCTGCACCCTCATCATATATCATATACTGAGGAAAATCCTCGCTGCTGAAAACGGTAAAACCGTCATTATTGATAATTTCATCAAAAAGCCTGTTGACAGCCTTCGGGAAGTTTTTATGTTCAAGGCTCTTTACAAACCAAGTATTATCAGGGAAAAGGCAGGTCGAAGCGTCAATCTGACGGTCGGGAGAAATATACTTATCCGTTCCGTCAAATGCGGCTTTTTTCATATACTGATCGTCAAAGCACCTTTCGAGAGTAGCGGTTGAAGCACCCTTTGAAGCGTCGGTAACACTGCAAATAGTGTCGGAAATCATATCTGCGTTGTCCGTTACCGGAACAGTCTGATAGCCGTATTTCGTGATGTTCGCAACATTGATGCCTCGGTCGGCATATTCCTTGAGAAGCTCATTTGATTTTACCTGAACATTGTAATGATAGTTGTCAATCATCTCAATAAAATCGGCATATTTTTCTGCGTCCCGATTGTGAAATACCGTTTCCTTTGCTCTCTCATAGTCACGGTCGTTGACCATACTCCAGTAACCGGGGAAGGTTCCGTAGGTATTCATCATTGCGTCGGGGAAAAGATCCATATAGTCCTTTTTAAGAACATTATTGACTGCGGCGCAGGTCAGATCAAGTCCGTAAGTCCTGTTGAATACGGTTACGAAAGCCTGAACAAGCTCGTTGATAACACCGTCCTCGGAGAGCTGACAATCGTAAACATATCTTTCAACTCCGTCCGGATCAAGGTAGAAATCACCCGCGAAAGCCTTACTGCACTGAGTTGCGCCGTCAAGCGCACTTGCATAGAGGATATAGTCAGAGATATACTCCGCATCGTATTTTTCCATATAAGCCATCGTTACACAGGCACCCAGACAGCGTCCGCTCAAGGCGACCTTGTCCTCTCCGGTGATCTCCCTGACATCCTCAATATACCGGCGCAGGATATCCGCATTCTCATACGGATCAAGCCGCCAGTCATAGTTGAACGAATATCTCTGAGTCGGATATTTGCCGTTTGTCTTTTTAGGATTGAGCTTATTCTTGTCCCATGTCCAGTTAAGATAAACGCCGTTCTGAGTCTTTCCGTGCTCATCAAGCTTTATAACTCCGTAAATCTCGTCAAGAATATCGGCAAGAACTCCGCCGAACTCCGCCCACTTCTGAGTGAGAACAGCCTTGGCAAATATTCCGATATTTTCCTTAACGGTCTTTTCAACAAAACCCTCGGGTATCGTAAACGGAAAAACTCTCTGTTCTGTTCCGTCTTCATCTTTGACATACAGCGGCATACCGTATCCCTGAACATAGATGAGCGGTATAACGGTTCCGTTCGACGAAGCGGCAAAGCTCTCGGCGGCAAGAACCGCATAAGCTGAAAGCAGAATTACAATGCACAATATAACAGAAAAAGTTTTCTTGAATATATTCTTCATAATCATATCTTCTTTCCATATTTAATTAAAAGCGTTATACTCCGGCTTTTTCTTTTGAATTGCGGTATTCATCGAGCGTGAGGGAATTTTCCGTCTCAACATGGGAGAAGAAGAACTCCTTTCTCTCCTCGGAATTGATTACCGTAACAGGCTTGATCTGATTAAGAACAATGCCCCTATTTCTGAGAGACTCTCTGTAATCCCAGTAAGTCTTTTCCTTGAGAACAAGAATTTCAGGCTCGCTGAGCATACCCCAACGTCTGTATTTATAATACTTTTCGTTGACTTCCTTGAGCTCCTCGTCAAGAAGCTCGATCATCTTTTTGCGGGTATCCTCGTCAACATGTTTTTCAGGCTCAACAAGCATACAGTAACGCGGCGGCTTTGTTGAATAATCGGGATAGAAGCTGTATCCCTTGAAGCCGACTCCTGCCTTTTCGGCGGTCTTGGTTGCGGCATAGTCAACCATCTGAGTGGTGGTTTTCTCGTTCGCAACATTCATACTGAGGTTCTGTCTGTAAAGCAGCTCAACTCTCGGAGTATTGTTATACATCTTTGTGACATGTACAACGTCCTCGATCTTGTATCTGTAAAGTCCCGAGAAGTTTGAAACAACAAGCTCATAATCCTTGCCGATCTCAATCTCATTGATAAGAAGCGGCTTAACGTCGTCCCTTGCGTGCTCCTCGCCCTCCTCGATCGGGAGGAACTCAAAGAATATGCAATGCGGAAGCAATACAGAATCGTTGACATTCAGCTCAACGGGTGCGGCAAAGAAGCCCTCGGCCGCAGCATATCCCATATTATGAAGCGGCAGATCGCCGACCGACTTGCGGAGCTTATCTACATAAACCTGAAGGCTTGAGCCCATCATACCGTAGCCCCAAGTAAGCTTTGGCCAGATTCTCGGAGCGATCGGAGTGTCAAAGCCCTTTTCGAACTCTTTTCTAAGCTCGGCGGCTCTTGACGGGTTGGGTTTAAACATCTTTGAATACTTCTTGCGAAGCTCAGGCGTGCACTTGATATTCGGGTTAATTATACCCTTTTCAATATCGTCACAGAGCATCTCCCAGTTTTCCTCAAGATAGTCAAACATTGTCGTAAGCAATGTAATAACGATCGAGCCGAGATAAGTAACCTTCCTGTTTTCAAGAGCAAAGCGAAGCTGAAGATACGAGGTATCAAGAAGCTCCTCATGCTCGGGAGAAAGGAGAGAATACGGCGATGTGCAGAAAAACTTTGTTATCGGTTTAAGGTATGTCAAGGGAACCTGACCTGCACCGTTGCACTTCTTGTTATCGTCAAGGTTGTGTCCCGTCAGAACAAGAACAAGCGGACCCATCTGACTCGGCATTTTAATGCCCTTATTTTTCTTGAGCCAATGCGCCGCAACGGCAACGGATACCGAGAATCCGATACACTGCATCTTCCAAAGATCGCTGATACCCTTGGGAAGTATCTTCGGCTTACCTACCGATCCCGATGAAGAGCAATATCTGATATTCTTGCCGGAGAACATAAGTCTGTCCTCCTTGTTGTTTATCATTCTGTCAACATACGGCTCATAATCGGCATAGGTTGAAAGGGGAACTATTCTCTGATAGTCCTCGATCGAATGAACATCGGCAAGATTAAGCTTCTTACCGAGCTCACAGTTTTTATTTCTTCTGACGATCTTTTTAAGCACATTTTTCTGCGCTTTTAACGGATCTTTTGTGAAATGATTGATCTCCCAGAGAGAGACATCTCCGAGAAAAATTCCGAAATCTGAAAAAGGCATATTGTTTTTCCTCCCGCTCTTTTATTATAATTCCCTCTTTGAGGAAATCACATTTTCTTGGTTTTTTCATATGCGGCAATAACCGCATTCATGGCAGAGGAACGGAACGCTCCGTCCTCAAGAGCCTTAACCCCTGCAATCGTTGTTCCTCCGGGACTGCAAACCTCGTCCTTGAGCTTGCCCGGATGCTTGCCGCTTTCAATCACAGCCTTAGCCGACCCGAGTACAGTCCCGGCGGCATAAAGCATCGCCTTATCCCTCGGAAGTCCGCAGCTCACCGCACCGTCGGCAAGAGCCTCAATGAACATATATACAAAAGCAGGACCGCAGCCCGATACCGCACAGCCTGCGTCGATCAGCTTTTCATCAATCCAATCGACAATTCCGGCGCATTTCATTATCGAATTAAAATCCTCAATGTTCTTGTCGCTGACATTTTCTCCGCTTGCCAGAACAACGCCCTCGCCTACGGAAACAGGCATATTCGGCATAATGCGGATAATTTTTCCGGCTTTTGACATTGATTTGAGCTTTTCTATCGCAACGCCTGCCGCCATAGAAACGAGAACGCAATCCGTTCTTTCTGCAAGAATATCCGAGATCTCGGCAAAAGCCTTGTCAATCACCTGCGGCTTGACTCCCATGAAAACATAGTCACATTCAGCCGCAATACTTTTGCTGTCGGAAACATTAACTCCAAGCTCCTTTGAAAGAGCCTCTGTTTTTTCGGCAAAATTATCGCAGATGTAAATATCCTTTGAAAAACCTGCTTTAGCGGCAGCTTTCACAAGTGCTCCGCCCATATTTCCACAGCCGATAAAACCAATCTTAGGCATTTTCATTCCTCCTTACCTGATCTGTCCGTTACCCTTGACAATATATTTATAAGTTGTCAGCTCCCTGAGTCCCATAGGTCCTCTTGCGTGGAGCTTCTGAGTTGAAATACCCATTTCACAGCCGAGACCGAACTGACCGCCGTCAGTGAAGCGTGTGCTTGCATTGACATACACAGCCGCAGAGTCAACATCACGGCAGAACACCGCCGCATGAGCGTCATTATTTGTGATTATCGCATCGCTGTGGTGAGTTGAATGCTCGGCAATGTGTTTGACTGCTTCGTCAACGCTGTCTACAATGCCGACAGCAAGTATATAGTCGAGAAATTCCGTATCAAAATCAGTTTCGGAAGCCTTCGTTCCGTCAATAATCTTCTCTGCCCTCTCGTCAAGCCTAAGCTCAACGGGATTTTGCTCTCTGCCGTCGGTCAGGCGACTTTTAAGCATCGGAAGAAATTCATCGGCAACCGAGCTGTTAACAAGCAGGACTTCCTCGGCATTACATACCGAGGGACGGCTCGTCTTTGCATTTTCTATAATATTCAAAGCCATATCAAGATCGGCGTCATCATCGACATAGACATGGCAGATGCCCGTACCCGTCTGAATTACGGGAACAGTAGCATTTTCAACACAGGCTTTTATCAGACCTGCGCCGCCTCTCGGAATAAGAAGATCAATATATCCGTCCGCCGTCATCAGCTCGTTTGAGCTTTGTCGGCTCGTATCCTGAATCATATTGATAAAGTTCTCACAGAAACCGAGCTTTTTCAATCCCGATCTGAGAGCGTTTACAATGGCGTTAGCCGAACGGAATGCCTCCTTGCCGCCTCTGAGAACGCATACGTTTCCGCTTTTAAGGGCAAGCGCCGCCGCGTCGGAGGAAACGTTCGGTCTGCTCTCATAAATAATTGCGACAACACCCATCGGAACAGCCGTTTTTTCAACGGTAAGTCCGTTTTCTAGCTCAACTCTTTCAAGCACCTTGCCAACGGGATCAGGGAGCTTTACAACATCTCTGATTCCGTCCGCCATTCCCTTAATTCTGCTTTCATCAAGGCTCAGGCGGTCGATCATAACATCGGAAATTTTACCCCTTGCCGCCTCAACATCTTTTTTGTTTTCCGCAAGTATGCTCTCGCAGTTTTCCTCAAGGGCATCCGCCATGGCAAGCAAAGCGTTGTCCTTGTCCTGAGAGCTGAGCTTGGAAAGCTCGTTTTTGGCGGCTTTCGCCCGCTTCAGAATTTCAAATGTAGTCATAGTTTAACCTCTTTTTATAAAACGTGTGCCGACAGCCTTTCCCTCAACAATGTCATATAGCACGTTGGGATCTTTACCGTTGGCAATAATCATATCGCAGTTGTTTTCCGTGCAGATCTCGGCGGCATGGAGCTTTGTCCTCATTCCGCCCGTACCCAGTCCCGATCCCACGTCTCCACCGAGAGCAAGGATATCATCGCCGATCTCCGAAACCACGGAAATAAGCTTTGCGTCGGGGTTATTATGCGGATCGGCGGTAAAAAGTCCGTCGATATCCGAGAGCAGAATAAGCAGGTCTGCATTAACATTTACAGCTACCATTGCGGAAAGAGTGTCGTTATCTCCGACCTTTATCTCGTCGGTGGCAACTGTGTCGTTCTCGTTTATGATGGGCAAAGCCTTAAACTCAAGGAGCTTGTCCATTGTATTTTTGAAATTGATATGTCTTTCCTCGTTTTCAAAATCCGAGCCTGTCATAAGAAGCTGGGCAACCGTGTGGTTGTACTCGGCAAAAAGCTTGTCATATGTATACATCAGCTCGCATTGACCGACAGCGGCGGCCGCCTGCTTTGCCGCAACGTCACGTGGCCGTTCGCTGAGCTGGAGCTTGCCTGTACCCATACCGATTGCGCCGGAAGTTACAAGAATAATATCGTGTCCTGCATTTTTCAGGTCGCTCATCACCTTGCAAAGCTCCTCGACACGTCTGATGTTTATCAATCCGCTCGGATGAGCCAAAGTCGAAGTTCCGACCTTCACAACAATCCTCATTTGGAAACCCTCCGTTGAGTATATAAATAAAAATAACTATTTAATCAGTTTATTTTAACATATAAAAGTTTGATATGCAAGAAAAAACACACCCAAAATTAAATTAAATTTCAGGTGTGTTTTTTGAAAAATTTATTCCGCCGTGTAGGTCAGGGTTGTTGCGTACTGCCAGCCGCTCGGAGTTTTGATATAAATTTTATACGGTATTTCGCCTGTGCGGTAGGCTTTGACTGAAATGTCGTAGGTGTAGGTCATATTCTCAACATCAAGCGTTGCATAGCCCGAATTGTAGGTCGAGGTCATTCCGTCCTCGTACTCTACTCTGACCTTGCTTACTCCCGAGCCTGTGACAATATTACAGTCTACCATACCCTGTCCGCCGCTCGTTGAAGAAAGCTCGGCTTTCTTCAAGGTCTTGTCGGAATAGAGGGTTGAAACGCTGAACCTGTAGGTTGCGTCTACCCACTCGTTGTTATACTTTGCGTGTACCTGCAGCTCGGTGTCGGGCGTAAGTCTTGTATTAACCGTCCACACCTCATGGTCAAGCTCTCTTGAAAGGGAGCTTACCTCGTTGCCGTTGATATCGTAGCTCTTTATAACAACATTGGGAGAATTTCTCGTAAACGTTCTTGTGCCGCCGTTAACTTCGATAACCTGAAGCTTATCCGCTCTGCCCGAAACTGTAAAGCCGTAATCGTTCACACTGCTCCAAGACGGAGTATAGGTCACATCAGTAACATTATCCTCAAGCGGAATGAATGTAAATCCGTTCTCCTCGGCATAGGTCTCTGCCGCCGTTCCGCTGTAACCGTAGATTGTGAAGCCGTCAATTTTTTCTAGACTGTCATATCCGAAAGCCTGCGTTCCGATTTCTTTTACAGACGACGGTATAACAACGGATTTCAAGCTGTTGCAACCACCGAAAGCATATTCTCCGATGCATTCCAATCCGTTATTCAGGCTGATACTTCTCAATCCGGAATCTATAAAAGCATTTTTTTCGATTGTCCTGACCGATGAGGGAAGCGTAATGTCTTTCAAATATAAACAAAAATCAAATGCATATTCCGGAATTACTGATATTTTATTTGTAAAAGTTACACTTTCAAGAGAATTACACATTGAAAACATACCACGACAAAGAGCGCAACCGATTTTAGCAGTTTTAACCTTACTTTCTGAAAATACGGAATGAGCGTCCTCATCAAAAACAACATTGGAAGGAAGATCGAGATCGGTTATTTGAGTTAAGTAAAAAGCCAAGCTGCCGATTCTGATTTCGCCTGAGCCGTTAAATGTTATGTTTTGAACATTATTCGGAGTATAACATCCTGCAAAGCCCAAATCATTGACAATAATAGGCTCAGTTCCTGTTGCGTTAAATGTAACATTTTTTACACATTTAAAATCAGGATCATATTCAAATCCATATGTGGGCGCATTCTCTTCGGAACGCAAAAAATAATACTGTCCCTCTTCAACCACATCGCCGCTGTTCAATACGACATCAATAGTTCCGTCGTCATTCACAATCGGAATAAATGTAAATCCGTTCTCCTTGGCATAGGTCTCTGCCGCCGTTCCGATGTAACCGTAGATTTTGAAGCCGTCAACCTTAGATGTTTCGCCAATATAACCGAATGCTTTTTCACCTATATAGGTTACACTTTTGGGAATTCTAACGTAAGTTAAATTATCATTAAAGAAGAAAGCCTTTTCATCTATTGTTTCAAGACCGTCATTCAAATCTACTCTTTTCAATCCGCTAAGTTCAAAACTGTATTTTCCTACGGATTTTAATGTTGACGGAAATTTAACATAAGTTAAACCATTCGTCACACCAAAAGCATCATTTTCGATGATCTCCAATCCCTCATTGAGTTCAATGGAGTTTAGACCCGAATATTCAAATGCGCTGTCACCGATTTTTTTAACCAAAGCCGGAACTTTAATATTTTTTAATCTTCCGCAATACTCAAAAGCACACTTCGGTATTTCCTCAACAGTACTACTATTTAAAAAGTAAACACTTTCAAGATATTTACACTCAGAAAAATTACCTTCACAAAGAGATCCGCCAATTTCAACCGATTTAACGGCACAATTATTAAAGACGTCTGTTGCTCCCTCGTCGTAAACAACATTTGAGGGAATGTTAAGGTCTGTAATTTTAGTATCGCGAAAAGCGCCTTGACCGAGTCTGATTTCGCCGGTACCGTTAAATGCAACGCTCCAAACATTATCCGCCCAATAGCTTCCGGAGAAACCGTCTTTTTTAATAATTACAGGTTCCGTACCGTATGCATTGACTACTACACTGTTTATACATTTAAAGTTTGGATCCTTTGGATATTCAATAGAGCCTTCAACGTGTTCCGAGCTGAATTGTCCCTTTTCAACGACATCACCGCTGTTCAAAACAACATTGATAAGTTCGCCGGAATTGTCAAGCGAAATAAAGGTAAATCCGTTCTCCTCGGCATAGGTCTCTGCCGCCGTTCCGCTGTAACCGTAGATTGTGAAGCCGTCAACCTTACTCATACTATTGTATCCGAAAGCTTTTGTTCCGATTTCTGTTACAGATGACGGAATTACAACAGTTTTTATAGATGTTTCTGCAAAAGCATATTCACCGATTTTTTCCAAGCCTTGGTTTAATACAACCGTTTTCAAACTACCGAGCCGAAAACTACTGTTTCCTATTGATTTCAAAGTAGACGGGAGCTTTATGTAACTTAAGCAAAATGCAACATTGAAAGCGTTATCACCGATACTTTCTAAGCCCTCATTAAATACAATATTTTCAAGACCATTATATGAGAAAGCTGAATCATCTATTTTTTTAATCGTGGAAGGAATCGTTATTGACTTTATTTTGCTACAACCGTCAAATGCATAGCGTGGGATTTCTTCAGAAACAAAATCATCTGTAAAAGTTACACTTTCAAGATATTCACATTCTGTAAATATGCCCTCAGAAAGAGCACAGCTTATTTTAACTGTTTTTAAGCAGCTATCGGCAAAAACTCCAAAAGCATCCTCATCAAAAACGACATTGGAAGGAATATCAAGGTCTGTTATTTCAGTTTGAATGAACGCTTCTGATCCAAGCCTGATTTCACCGGTACCGTTAAATGTAATGCTCCAGACATTATCACCGAAATCAAAACCGGCAAAAGCATATCTTTTAACAATGATCGGTTCCGAGCCGTAGGCATTAAAAACAACGCTATTCACGCACCTATAGTCACTCGCATCATAATCATTTTTTGTGTAATACTGTTCCTCTTCAACAACGTCTCCGCTGTTCAAGACAATATCCAATCGCTCACCGGCATATACGATAACGCTCATACCGATCAGCATACACACCGCCATAAATACTGCCGCTGTTCTTAACCAAAACTTTTTCATCTCAAATTCCTCCCA
>JAEDFL010000022.1 GCA_016292785.1 Clostridiaceae bacterium
CTGTTTTTTGTTTTTTCAAGCTCTTTTTTTATTTACCCCAACATTTATTATAGAAGTATTATATATAAAAAAATATATATAATAAAATAATAATAATAAAATATGGACTGTTATATTCGGTTGATCCGTTTACAACAGTCCTTATTCATATCCTTATTTGCAGTATGCCATTATAGCATCACGCATAAACTGCGCCGTACCGTCGCCGTGGCGGTCTATATTTCCCCGAAAGCGTTCATCGGCAACGTATATCTCATCGAGACCGGCGAGGATTTCTTCGGTGCAGGAATAGTAGTTTTCTGTTATGAAATTCTGCCATTTCTTCACCAAACTCCTTGCCTCATTGCTGTCGGGTGCAAAGCCGTTCCTTTTTTAGCGTAATATTTTTCCTCCGCTATCTTTTGGGAGATCAATGCGATAATTATTTTTGTTATGCTGTTTTTTATTTAATTCCCGTCACGGTATATCCGAGGGCTTCGACGGTTGATTTAACGGTGGCGTTTTCGATATCCTGCCTGAGATGGACGGTCGCCTTTTTGCCGTTCAGGTCAACCTTAACTCCGCTGACGCCTTTAAGAGATGAGAGTGCCTTCTCAACGTTGGCGGCGCAGTGCATACAGCTCATGCCGTCAATATACACTTCTTTGGTGATTTTTGCTTTGCCGAATAACATCGTAAAGCCTCCTTTACAGTTTGTTTATCGAAAACGCTCCCATCATATTTGATGAGAGCGTAAGTCATAACGAGGTTAGCCCTCGATCTCCTTTAAAGCGGCAATTTCAGATTTGTTCACGGTGATTTTCTTGTCCTTAATGAGCTTGACGTCACGTCGGTTGAACACGGCAGGTGCGGCTTCGGGGTTGCGGTCAAGGCGAACCTTGAGCATACCCTTGAGCAGATCCGATTCAACAACCGTACCTCTGCCTGAGCTTGTGTCTACTATTGCGCCGACCTTGGGCGTGACTCTGAGCAGATGCTCGTACGACTCCTGCTCATATTTCAGACAGCACATAAGTCTGCCGCAGGTGCCGCTGATCTTTGTAGGATTGAGGGAAAGTCCCTGCTCCTTTGCCATCTTGATCGAAACAGGCTGAAAATCTCCGAGGAAGCTGTTACAGCAGAAAGGTCTGCCGCACATTCCGAGACCGCCCTTCATCTTGGACTCGTCACGAACTCCGATCTGGCGAAGCTCAATTCTGATTCTGAATACGCTTGCAAGATCCTTGACAAGCTCACGGAAATCCACTCTGCCGTCCGAGGTGAAATAGAAAATAACCTTGCTCGAATCAAATGTATATTCAACGTCGATAAGTTTCATATCAAGACCGTGCGCGGCGATCTTTTTAAGACAGATATCGAAAGCGTCTTTCTCTTTCTTTTTGTTTCTCTCAACGACCTTGAGATCCTCCTGAGTCGCAACACGGACTATCGGCTTGAGCGGCTTTACGATCTCGTCATCGCTTACCTCCTTGTTGCCCTGAGCAACCTCGCCGCACTCAAGACCTCGGACGGTTTCAACGATAACGTTGTCGCCCTTATTGAGCTTTGCACCGATGGGATCAAAATAATATATTTTGCCGACCTCTTTAAATCGGATTCCAACAACCTCTGACATACTTTACCTCCTTGCAGTAATTATCGTTCGTATGCCGCACTCCGCATCACAGCGGAAAAGCGGGTTATCAATAAATTCTTATTTGCGTTTCTGTTAATACTTTCCCTGAAATTATCAATTTCGGCAGTCATTTTTATCAGAGCCTTTAAGGTCAGCTTTGACGCTGCCGCACGGCTGATATCGGCATGGTCGGAAAGTGTGATATCACTGCCTGTTTTGATTATCACAGCGTCACGGAAAATGAGCTGCAAAGCGGGGAGCACAGGCTCAAAAAGCTCTTTGTCTCTTTCAAATTCAGCCGTTATTTTCATAAAATCATATTCCGTCGGCTTCAGAATTGCCGAAGCCAGCCGAGCGGCGGTATCGTCAGCCTTCCTCATAAGCTCATCGGAAACACCGTCCGAATCCGTACCGAGGTCAAAAAGCGACACCCTCGACAGTATTGTTTCGAGCATTGCCGACGAGGACTCACACTCAAGGATAAATCTTGCATATGACGGCGGTTCTTCAATCAGCTTCAACAGCGCATTTTGCGCCTGAACGTTCATCTTGTCCGCCGATTTTAAAATATAGACCTTTCTTGAAGCCTCGTTCGGAATTATATAAGCGTCGTCCTTCATCTCTCTGACAAGGGCGATCTTGAAGGTCTTTTCGTTCTGCACCGCAGGATCAACCGTGATAACATCCGGGTGACTGTTTATCCCGACTTTCATACAATGACTGCACTTGCCGCAGGGCTTGTTCTCAGCCTCACAGACAAAAGCCTGAGCAAGATAGGACGAAACCTTTCCTCTCGTAACGGCGCTTGAGCCTCTGAGCAGAATTGCGTGCGGCAATCGGTCGTTTTTTATCAGCGTTTTTATGTTTTCGGCAAGCTCCTTGCGGATGCCGAGCTCATCTGCGGTAAGCATCACATTTTATGGAACTGGTCAACGTCGAGAACAAAGACGGTTGCGCCGCCGACGGTGACATTGACCGGAATTGCGTTGACAAGTCCTGATGAATAGGTCGGAATGATGGGAGTGACCTCCTCACGCTTGCGGCAGTTTGCCCTGAGAATTTCAAGAAGCTCGTCCACCTTGTCATCATCAACACCCATAAGAAGTGTGAGGTTTCCGGCACGGAGAAAACCGCCCGTTGTTGAAAGCTTTGTGGCGTAGAAGCCTGCTTTTGTAATCTCATCAAGCACGACATGAGAATCGTCGCTGTTGATAACTGCAATCAAAAGTTTCATAATATGCCTCCTGTATTACTCAATTATTTTCAGATTTCTTTCTATTACACTTTTTCCTCTCCAGGCATACGCCCTGTCGGAAATATTATCTGTCCTTGCCGCCGTTTCTATTCCGTCAAGGAACACGGCGGAGGGCTTGATTTTTGCGTTTTTATTCATCGGGCAGACCTTTTGACAGATATCACAGCCCCATACACAGCCGGAAGCTCTGATGAAAGCCTCTTGTTCGTCAGTCAGCTCACCCTTGCGCTGGGTGATATCGGAAAGGCACAGCTCTTTTCGGAAGCCGTCCTTTTGTAAAGCGTGAGTCGGACAGGCGGAGATACATCTGCCGCAGTTCATACACTCGGTTTCCGTCACCTTTGACGTCGGAAGCTCAAGGGTTGTGACAATCTCGGAAATGAAAAACCATGAGCCGTATTCCTCGTTTATGAGCAATCCGTTTTTTCCTACCACACCGAGACCTGCCTCTGCGGCGGCTCGTACTTCGGGAATGGGCGAATTGTCGGTGAAAAACACAAACTCATCATCGGGATAGGCTTGTCCGAGCTTTTCAAGACCGACCTGAACGGCAGAATTGATCGCCGTGTGATAGTCCCGCACAACGGCATAGCGTGAAATATTACAATCCCGATATTTTTCCTCTCCGAGATAGTAGGGGAAGAGCATAACAATTATGCTCCTTGCGTTATCGGGAAGTCGGTTCTTTGCACGGCAGTTGATAAGTCTGTCGGAGACCGAAATGAAATCGCAGAAACCGAAAAGCGGAGTAATTTCCGAAATAATGTCGTTGATCACTTTATCATATCCTAAGCGATGGTTTGAACAGCCGCAATAATTAACGGCATTGTTATTATTGAAATAAAGCTTACCGTTGCAACAAGCTGTGAAGCAAGTCTTGTGTCCTTATCATATTTTGCGGAGAACATAACGGTGTTGTTAGCTGACGGGGCACAGGACGAAATAGCCAGGGCAACAAGGAGAGTGCCGCTCAGCCCCATAAGCTTGTATATAGTTATCATAACTGTCGGCAATACAATCA
This sequence comes from Clostridiaceae bacterium, assembly GCA_016292785.1. Taxonomy (GTDB): domain Bacteria; phylum Bacillota; class Clostridia; order Oscillospirales; family Acutalibacteraceae; genus CAG-488. Next base: position 3,892 of record JAEDFL010000022.1, read on the forward strand.
GCTTGGAAAGAGCAACAAGATAAATCTTCTTGTGTTTGAATATGCTTTTAAGCTGAGTGTTTGCAAGGAATGTACCGAAAATAATCATTGCAATCGGCGTTTGGGTGTTTGCAATGAAATCGACAGGCTTTGATATTATTTCAGGAAGTGAAATGCGCAAAAGATAGAACGGAAGACCTATGAGGACGGCTATAACGCCGGGATTGAGAATAAGCTTTTTTGCGTCAAAGCCCTTGCTTCGGTCCATCATAAAAACTCCGTGAGTAAACGATACGACATTGAAAGCCATAACAACTGCGGAGCAGTAGAAAACTCCCTCGCTTCCGAGAATTGCCTGGGTGAGCGGAAGCGTCATATATCCTACGTTACCGTATATCGCACCGTATTTATAGACGCAGCTTTCGTCCTTATCTCCTTTTGAAAAGAGAGGTGTATTGATGGCGATGGCGATGAAATGCAGAAGAAATCCGCAGCCGAGGGCGATAAGCAGCTTTGTTCCGCTTTCTTTTGTAAATTCACTTGTGAAAAATGAGTTAATAATAACGCAGGGCGTTATTATGTAGAAAAGCAGATCGGTACAAGCCTTACCTGTCTTTTCGGTAAAAAGTCCGAGCTTGTCGCAGACAACTCCGATAATTACCATAATGTAAAGTATGCCGACCTGACGAGCCGCAATAATAACATTATCAAGAAACATTAAACTACCCCGATTATTCCTCCGTCTCTGCTGTCTGAGCCTTTGCCCTTGTAAGGAGATTATATACAATATAAAGTGCAACGCCGAAATCGCTGTATGAGACGCCGTGGTGTGCGTTTAGCAGCTCGGAATTGCCTGTTATCATAACGATAAATCTCGGCAGGAAGCAAATAAGGGCGAACATTGCCGCAGGTATTCCGTAAGCATAGAGCTTCCAGAAAACAGCAGGAGCATCAATTTTTGCGACCGTCTGAGCGAGAGCGAGGAAGAAAAGCATCATAAATACTATCTCAAAAAGCTCCAGCAGAAGATCGGAAACATTGACAAAGCTTATTGTCCTCTTGAACCTGTAAAGAAGCTTGAAAATACACCAGATAACAGGCGCAAGCGCAAGGATTTTAAGCTTTGAGCCGTCCGATGAGCCGATGCCGACCGTAAGTCCGTAAACGAAGAAATAGACCGCCGCAACCGCACCTGAAACAGCCTGAAGCAGGAGCAGAGTGCCGCCCTGATTTTTAACATAGTCCGTCACCATCGTTGCCGAAGAAGCCGCCTGATCGTAGAGATCAAAATAACTCATAAGCTGAGCGGCAGAGTCAACTATGACCGTTACGGCAAGTATAACGGACAGCACAAGGAAAACGGGAGACTTCTTTACCGAAGTGACCGTTATCATTTTCTTTTTGTTTATCATCGGTATTATTATTGCGCCAAGCATTGCAACACCGAGAAGGATATAAATGAGATAAACCGAGAAATTCACATCTCTGTAAAAACCTGTTTCCGGCTCAAGTATCTTAAAATACTGGTAAACCCTCAGCGGTACGGAAACGAGCAATGCGGCAAGAGAGACGAAAAGCGGAAGCTTATAAATAATGTCGCTCTTTGATTTCATTTTTTATTCCCCCTTGATAATTCTTTCTTCATAAGGAACGTAACCCTGATCGGGAGCGTATTTTGCAACACGCTGGTCAATAGAAATATATTTTCTTCTTGCCATAACGCTCTTGTATGCCGGGCGGATGATTTTGCCGCCTGTTGCAAGTTCTTCAAGTCGGTGAGCCGTCCAGCCTGCAATTCTTGCCGTTGTGAAGAGCGGAGTGAAGAGATCCTCAGGTATTCTGAGCATTTCATATATGAAACCGGAATAGAGGTCAACATTTGCGCATATCGGCTTTTTGTTGCCCTTTTCCTTGTAGAAAATTTCGGGAGTAAGTCGCTCTACCGTTTCAATGAGCTTGAATTTTTCGGTAAAGCCATGCTTTTCGGCGTACTTGCGTGCTTCCTCTTTCAGTATAACGGCTCTCGGATCGGAAAGAGTGTAAACGGCATGTCCCATACCGTAGATGAGACCCGAATGATCTCCCGCCTCTTTCCTGATTATCTTTGTAAGATAGTCGGCGACCTGACCTTCATCGGTAGGATCGGCAACGCCGTTTTGAATGTATCTTATCATTTCGGCGGCCTTGATATTTGCTCCGCCGTGCTTAGGACCTTTCAGGGCGCCGATGCCTGCCGCAATTGCCGCATAGGTGTCCGTTCCGCTGGAGGTCAGCACTCTTGTGGCAAAGGTCGAGTTATTACCGCCGCCGTGCTCTGCGTGTACCATAAGGCAAAGGTCAAGAAGCTTTGCCTCCTCATCGGTAAAGGTCTTATCCGAACGGATGGAGCGCAGGATCGTTTCCGCAGTTGACTGATCGGGCTTTGCAGGATGGATATACATACTCTTTTTGAGGTAATGTCTTCTCTTGACCTGATAGGCATAAGCCATAATGACCGGAAGCTGACCGACAAGCTGCATTGACTGACGTACAACGTTTTCAAGCGACGTATCGTCGGGCGACTCATCGTAGGAATAGAGCGCAAGAACAGTTCGGGTAATTTTGTTCATAATATTCGGGGAGGGGGCTTTCATCATTGTGTCCTCGATGAAGTCCTCGGGAAGATTACGGCTTACCGCAAGGATATTCTTGAAGCTTTCAAGCTGTTCCACAGTCGGGAGAGAACCGAAGATCAGAAGCCATGCGACCTCCTCAAAGCCGAAACGGTTTTCCTCCTGACAGTGTCTTACAATCTCCTGCATATCAAAACCGCGGAAATAAAGGTGACCTTCCTTGGGCACTTTTTCACCGTCGTCGATGTAGTAGCCGTCAACCGAGCTGATTTTTGTAATGCCTGCCATGACGCCCGTTCCGTCAGCATTTCGCAGACCTCTTTTTACGTTGAAGCGATTGAAGTAATCGGGATTTATTTTGTAATTCTTGTTGAGTTCTTCGACCAGAGCCTGAGTTGTCTGATTTGTTAAAGGATTTATATAAGAGCTCATTTTCTCACCACCAATATATTTTCAGATTATTATACAATATAATATATATCAAAGTCAAGGAAGTAAAAATAAATAAACCGTGAACGAAAGTATTTTTTGCATAATATACAGTAATAATAAACGGGCTGACGCATATTTATGCGAAAGCCCGATCAATTATTAAAATGTCAAAGTAAGAATATACCGTTTTCCTTGCATTTCTCAACCATTTTTTCAGGCCAGAGCGAGACCTGAACCTCGCCGATGTGAGCCTTTTCAAGCAGGAGCATACTCATTCTTGACTGGCCTATTCCGCCGCCTATCGTCAGGGGGAGAGTTCCGTCCGCAATACCCTTGTGGTAGTCGTACTTCATTCTGTCCTCGGCGTCCGCCGCTTTGAGCTGATATGCAAGGGAGTCGGAATCGACACGAATGCCCATTGAAGAAACCTCAAAGGCTTTTTGAAGCGTTTCGTTCCAGAAAAGCAGGTCGCCGTTGAGCTTCCAGTCGTCATAGTCGGGCGCTCTGCCGTCATGCTTGATTCCGCTTTCCAGCAGGTCGCCGATCTGCATTACGAAAACAACGCCCTTTTCCTTGGTTATGATATCCTCCCTCTGCTTGGGAGTTTTGTCGGGATACAAATCCTCAAGCTCCTGAGTGGTGATGAAGAAAACCTCGGTCGCAAGCTCGTTTTTAAGCTGCGGAAAAGCCTGATGAACTTTTTTCTGCGTGTTGTCTACCGCACCGACAATTTTCTTGACAATAGACTTGAGAAATTCAACGTTTCTTTCTTCTTTTGAAATAACACGTTCCCAGTCCCATTGATCAACGAAGATTGAATGTATATTGTCGCAGTCGTCGTCACGGCGGATAGCGTTCATATTTGTGTAAAGTCCCTCGTCTACGCCGTAGCCGTAAGCTTTGAGGGCGGTTCTCTTCCATTTGGCAAGGGACTGAACGATCTCTGCCGTGCCCTCGATCTCCTTGATATCGAACTCGACCTTTCTCTCAACTCCGTTGAGGTCGTCGTTGATTCCGCTGCCTTTTTTAACGATAAAGGGTGCGCTGACTCTTTCAAGATTAAGAGCCGCAGAAAGCTCATTGGCAAAGGTGTCCTTGACAAGCTTGATGGCTTTCTGAGTTTCTCTGAGTGTGAGAACGGAGGCGTATCCGTCCACAAGCTGTAAATCTCTCATTCTTCTTCCTCCTTATCTTATGTTGCCGACAGTTCTGGGATAGAGCTGGACGTCACGGATGTTGCTCATACCGGTCATATACATTACAATTCTGTCAAATCCGAGACCAAAGCCGCCGTGAGGTACGGAACCGAATTTTCTCAGGTCGAGATAATCCTTGTATTCTTCCTCGGACATATTTCTTTCTTTCATTGCCGCAAGGAGCTTGCCGAGATTTTCCTCACGCTGACTGCCGCCGATTATCTCTCCGACGCCGGGAACAAGAAGATCCGTAGCCGCAACGGTCTTTCCGTCGGCGTTCTGCTTCATATAGAAGGACTTGATCTCCTTGGGATAGTCCGTGACGAAAACCGGCTTGTTGTAAACCTGCTCGGTGATGTATCTCTCGTGCTCCGTTGCAAGGTCGCAGCCCCACTCAACAGGGTACTGGAACTCAACGTCAGCCTCCTGAAGAAGCTCGATAGCCTTGGTGTAGGTTATTCTTTCAAAGTCGCCGTCAACTATCTTCTGAAGCTTTTCACGAAGTCCCTTTTCAAAGAATTTTTCAAAGAAAGCAAGCTCCTCGGAGCATTTTTCGATAACGTCCTTGAGAACATATTTTATCATAGCCTCCGCAACCTCGATAATATCGTCAAGCTCCGCAAAGGCGATCTCAGGCTCAACGTGCCAGAACTCGGCAACGTGACGCTGAGTGTTGCTCTTCTCGGCTCTGAACGAAGGTCCGAAGGTATAGATCTTACCCATTGCCATTGCGGCAACCTCGCCCTCAAGCTGTCCGGAAACGGAAAGTCCGGCTTTTCTGCCGAAGAAATCGTCGGCATAGTATTCTTCCTCGCTCTTGTACTTGTCTGAATAGCCGATAGTCGTTACCTTGAAAACCTCGCCTGCGCCCTCGCAGTCGGAAGCTGTGAGCAGGGGAGTGTGGATATAAACATAGTTGTTAAGCTGGAAAAAGCTGTGGATCGCCGCCGCCGCAACGGAACGAACTCTCAGAACAGCATTGAAGGTGTTCGTCCTGACTCTGAGGTGGGGAATAGTTCTGAGAAATTCAAGCGAACAGCGTTTCTTCTGAAGCGGATAGTCGCCGGGGCATTCGCCGAGAACGCTTATCTCGTCTGCATTGACCTCAACGGCATTGTTTACCGCACCCTTAACGACAGCTCCCGTAACCTTGAGAGCCGTGCCGCCGGGCATAAAAGCGGAAATTTCGCTGAGCTTCGCTTTGTCAATGACGATCTGAAGATGGCTGAGCGATGTGCCGTCGTTAAGCTCGATGAAAGCCATATTTTTGGAATCTCTCGATGTTCTTACCCAGCCGCATACCGTGACCTGAGTGCCGATGAAGGATGAGTCTGTCAGAATTGCTTTGATGTCGGTGTGTTTCATGAAAATTCTCCTTTTGGAAAAATCGTATTTGACGAACAAAAAAGGCTATTCGTCCCAAAGCATAGGACGAATAGCCTTGTATCCGCGGTACCACCTAAATTACTCTTACGAGTCCCTTAACGGCTCAAATAAGCCATACGCATTAACGCTGCGTCAACGTCGCACCTACTGACAAAAGCGTTCGGCTTGAAGCTCCGAAGTGTTATTCACGCAAACTCTTTTACGGCGTTCGCACTATCTGCCGCTCACTGAAAACGATCTTCTGCGCTACTTCTCTTCATCATTGCTTTTCAATATGATCGAATTATACCACCGCTTTTTTCTCTTGTCAAGCGTCAGAGAAGTTTTTTCTTTTTGAAAATGACTATACATATAACCGCTACCGCAACGCTTATTCCTATGACGGCAGGATAGCCGTAGGGCGAGGTCAGCTCGGGCATATTGACGAAGTTCATTCCGTACCAGCCGGTTATAAGCGTCAGAGGAAGAAAAATAACGGTTATGACAGTCAGAAGCTTCATCGTATTGTTCATTTTAAGATCAAGCCTTGCCTGATAAGCCTCCCTTAGCCTGACAAGATTTTCACGGAACAGGTTTATTTCGGCACAAAGCCTGTCGGCTCGGTCGCTTATCGTCTTGAAATAATATGTTTTATCTTCATCAAATATTCCGTTTTCGTTTTCGTAAAGTCTTTCTCCGATGCTGACGAGCTGTTCGTAATAATTCCTAAGCGACATCAGCTTTTTGTTATACATTAAAATCTGCTCGTTTACGTTTGAATATCTGCCGTTTTTGATAACATTTTCTTCAAGACTGTTTATTGCTTTTTCCGTTTCCTCGTTTTTTCTGCCGTCGTCGTCGGTCAGCTTGCCGAAAAAAAGACTGACGAATTTTTCCGCCGACGCTCCGTCGGCTCCGAGGTCTTCAACCGCATTTGAAAATGCTTTAAAAAGTGATTTGTCATCGTCCCTGCCTGTAACTATCAGGGCAAGCTCTTTTCTTAAATATAAACACGCCTGACTTTCGTTTTTGTCTCCGACATCGGAGCTGATGACCTTGACGGGAAAGATGAAGCTTTCCGAATTGACGGTTACGGAGCTTCTGAACGAGCTGTCGCCGAAGTCAAAGCAGATATATTCCCTCGCCGTTATGCCGAGCTGAGTATAATGGTTTTTAAACTCGTCTGATGAGATTATTCCGGCGGTCAGGATATTTTTATTTATTTCACCGAAGAATGTTTCCTTTGGTTTTCCGTCAAAGGACAGAAGCATATTATCACCGTTTCGCAAAAAAATAAAGACCGAAGCCTTAGCCCCGGTCTTAGTATATGCCGTTTATTTGCTCTTTTTCGTTTTTTTGAGAACTTTGTTTGCCGCAACTGCCGCCGCTGTAACCGCCGCAACCGCTCCGACCGCCGAACCGGCGGCTTTCAGCTTCATATCCTGCCTGTCGGAGACATTTCTCATATAGGGATCAAGGCTTTTGCTCTTCAATCCGAAGTCCTTGAAATGATACATTCTTGTCTGAACGTTTTCGGGATTGTTTTCTTCAAGAGTGATGAGTCTTACTCCCGAACGGCATCCGTCCGTATATACTCTGAAGCCTGCCGTCTTGCACTGTGCAAGAAGAATACCGTCAACATAGCCGGCAAAATCGTTCATATGATCGTGACCGAAGAATGCGCCGAGAACGTCGCCCGTTTCTTTCCATGCGGCAAATTCACCGCTGTTGAAATCGGGAACGGCAGGTCCCTCACCGAGATAACCCTCTACCTCGGGCTTGAGCATATAATACTTGTCGCTGTAGGTTTTGTGTCCCTGAACGCTGTCTAATTTTTCATACGGCTTTGCTTCCCTGAGAAGCTCGTATTCTTCGGGAACCGGTATGTGCTGAAAAAGGAGAGAGGGGAGAACCTTACCTCCGTTTTTATCCGCAAGCTCCTTTGCCGTTTTCTTATACCATTCGATCTGATCCTCATGGACAGCGTCGTAATATGACTTTGAACGGTCGGAATAAAGGCTGTGGCTGTCGATAAACCAGAGGTTGAAAATATCCTTTTCACCGTCGCCTGATTTTATGACAAGATTGTGATTGCCGTAACCGGAAAGACCGTCATCGGCGTTGAAGGCATAGCAGTTTTCGTGTTCACGGTAGAGCTTGAGCTGAGTGGGAAGATCGACCTCACATTCACGGTCGTGATTGCCGAAAACAAGGTCAAACGGAGTGTCGCTTACGGAAACCGGATAGGTAATTCGGCTTATGACAGCTCTCATTTCGTATTCTGTTGAGGCTCTTGCATTGTCTCCCATATAAATAACAAGATCCGGCTTTAATTCTTTTACGGCTTTGCCGATGAGGGCAAGGGTATCGTCCATCTTTTCCGCCGCATTGTTGTTCTTCATATCATAGCAATCGTGAAGATCACCGAGAAGCATGATCTTGAATTTACCGTCTTTAAAACGCAAGGGTTCATTTTGCATAAAAATACCTCCGCAATCGATATTTGTTGCATATAATTATACAACCGCAGGAGGTATTTTGTCAATAAATTGAACATAATATTTAAGATAATTTAACATTACAGTTTTATTCAACAGTAACACTTTTGGCAAGGTTGCGGGGCTTGTCGATCGGACAGCCACGTTTAAGAGCCGTGTAATAAGCTAAAAGCTGTAATGGGATAACTTCCAGCGACGGTGTGAAGATATCAAGGGTTTTCGGAATGACAATATCGCCGTCCGACGAGGAAACTGTTATCGTCTTTCCGTTCCTTGCCCTGACCTCGTTGACGTTGGATTCCGTCTTTTGCTTCAGCTCCTCCTGACAGCAGAGGGCAACGGTCAGACTGTTTCGGTCGATGAGGGAGATTGTGCCGTGCTTCAGCTCACCTGCGGCATAGGCTTCGCAGGGAATGTAGGAGATTTCCTTGAGCTTTAGCGAGGCCTCCATCGCCGCACAGTAGTCAAAGCCTCTGCCGATGAAGCAGATATAACCCGAGCTGTCGGCGATATCGGCAAATGACTTGTATTTTTCAATATCCGAAAGCAGGATTTCAATTTTATCGGGTACGGCTTTAAGCTCCGCAACATACTCGGCGGTCTCACGGCGGCTGAGCGTACCTGAAATTTCGGCAAGGCGGATCGCAAGAGCGTAGACTACCGCAAGCTGAGCCGAATATGCCTTGGTCGTGGCAACGGCAACCTCCTTGCCTGCTCTTGTCATAATAACGTTTTTACATTCCTGAGCGATTGTGCTGTTTTCAACATTTACAATGCCGATTATTTTCGCTCCTTTTTTCTCGGCTATACGCATGGCGGCGAGAGTGTCCGCCGTTTCTCCGCTCTGGCTGATTATAACAACGAGAGTTTTTTCGTCAAGATAGGGGTGCATATAACGAAATTCCGAGGCTATGACCGCCCGTGCATGCTTCTTGCAAAGCTTTTCGCATGCGTATGCGCCCACCGTACCGACATGATAAGCTGAGCCGCAGGCAACAAAGATAATTTGATCGAGGTCTTGAATCTCCTGCTTTGTCAGGTGAAGCCCTTTGAATTTTATTCTGCCCGATTCGTTGATAAATTCCGAAAGAGTGCGCCTGACCGCCGCAGGCTGTTCGGTGATCTCCTTGAGCATATAGTGTTTATAACCGCCCTTGTCGGAATTGCGGTCGAAGGCTTTTATTTTGATTTCGCTTTTCCTGATACGGCATCCGTCAAGGTCAAATATTTTCAGACCGTCCTTTTTAAGTATTCCGATCTCGCCGTCATTGACTCTGAAGATACGGTCGCCTTTTCCCGCAATGGCGGAAACATCGCTGGCAAGATACACACAGCCTCTTGAAACGCCTGCAAAGAGGGGACTTGAAAGCTTGGCGCACACAATACAATCGGGATAGTCGCGGCACATAATTCCGAGGGCATACGAGCCTTTGAACCTTGAAAGAGCTGCACTTACCGTGCCCTTGAGATCCCCGTTGTAGAGATGCTCGAGCATCTGAGCTATTACCTCGGTGTCGGTGTCGCTTTTGAACTCAAAGCCTTGCTCCTCAAGCTCGGCTTTAAGCTCCGCATAGTTTTCTATAATGCCGTTGTGAACGACCGTGAAAAGTCCGCTGCCGCTAATGTGCGGATGGGCGTTTGTGACCGTGGGAGCACCGTGCGTTGCCCAGCGTGTGTGACCGATACCTATATGACCGCTTATTCCCTCGGTTTCTTTTCTCAGTCCCGATGGACTTCCGACAACCTTAGCCGTCTTGACTTCCGTACCGTTTCCGACGGCAAGACCTGCCGAATCGTAGCCTCTGTATTCAAGCTCCTCAAGTCCCGATATGATTATATCCGCAGCGTTTTCATCGCCGATGTAGCCCATAATTCCGCACATAGAAAAACCCTCTCCAAAGAAATAGATTTATATCTATTCTATGCAGAGGGTTAATATTTATCCTTTTTATTTGCTCAAATTGCCTTCGGGCGTAATATTTTCATTGATATAATCGTCAACGATTTTTCCGTCGCTTATTCTGATAACACGGTGGGCGGTTTCGGCAATGGAATCGTCATGGGTGATTAGAATTACCGTTCTTCCCTCTGCCCAAAGCTCGTTGATAATACGCATTACTTCCTTGCCTGAGGCGGAGTCGAGGTTTCCTGTCGGCTCATCGGCGAGTATAACGGGAGGCTTTGCCGCAACGGCGCGGGCAATTGCAACTCTCTGCTGCTGACCGCCCGACATCTGATTCGGCAGATGCTCCATTCGTTTTTCAAGCCCGACACGTTTGAGTGCCTCGGTGGAAAGTCTGTGTCTTTCCTCGGCTTTCATTCCTCTGTAAATCAGCGGAAGCTCAACGTTTCCCTGCGCCGTGAGGCTCGGTATGAGGTTGAAGCCCTGGAAAATGAAGCCGATTTCACGGTTTCTGATACCGCTCAGCTCGTCGTCGTCCATATCGGAAACATCCTTGCCGTTGAGAATATATGTTCCGCTTGTCACCACGTCAAGCAGTCCGAGCATATTCATCAGCGTAGATTTGCCCGATCCGGAGTGTCCGACGATCGCAACGAAGTCGCCCTGATCTATGCAAAGATCCACGCCGTCAAGCGCCCTGACCTCGTTTTCGCCCGGATTGTATATTTTGTATGCGTTTTTCAATTCAATAAGATGAGACATAGGCTACCTCGGATACTGTTTTAATATAATGTATTCTAACACAGACAAGCCGTTTTTTCAATCAAAAAGGCTAAAGTGATTGTAAATAATATGTGAATAAAAATTTAATAATATTATTGTTGATTATAGACAAAAAGGGCGGGCTGAAAAGAAATATGATTTGTAGACGGAGAGTGTTGACAAATGTTAATAATATGTTAAAATATAGTTGTTGTTAAGGAAATTTGCAGCAAAAAACAATATCTTGCCGATATATTGCCGGATGAATGGCCCGGCAGTCTCTACGACAGTGCCGTAACTGTCTCTATTGGTGAAGGATCTGCGATGATTTGCGGATCTGTCTCTCGGCAGTAGGGATCATCCCTCTGCTTATTTTATTTTGGAGGACTTTGAAATGCAGCTTCTGGAAGAAAGAATTGTTAAGGATGGAAAGGTTTTTCCGGGTAATGTTCTGAAGGTTGACAGTTTTCTTAATCACCAGGTAGACGTAGAGCTGATCAATGAGATCGGCAAGGAATTTTACAGACTTTTTAAGGACTGCGGAGTGAACAAGATCTTTACGATTGAGGCTTCCGGAATCGGAATTGCCTGCATCACTGCGCAGTATTTTCATGTCCCGGTTGTTTTTGCGAAAAAGACTCTGGGCAAAAATATTGCCGCCGATGTTTATTCGACGCCTATAAAATCCTTTACACACGGCAAAACTTATGATGTAATAGTATCGCAGGAATTTCTTAATAAAAATGACAAAATTCTCATAATTGACGATTTCCTTGCCCAGGGCTGTGCTCTTAACGGTCTTATCCGCCTTATCAAATCGGCGGGTGCGGAAATTGTCGGAGCAGGAATAGTTATCGAAAAAGCGTTTCAGCAGGGCGGAGATATGATCCGCAGCGAGGGAATCCGTGTTGAATCGCTTGCCCGTATCGCCTCAATGACGGACGACGGAAAGATAAGCTTCTGCGACTGATTTCGGTAGCAAAAAATGCTATATATTAAAAATTTGGAGGAAGAACACATGAAAAAGATTCTCGCAATTCTCATGGCTATTGCTATGGTCTTTTCTTTCGCTGCTTGCGGCACAAAGAAAGACGGCGGCGAAACCGAGAAGAAACTCAAGGTAGGATTTATTTTCCTGCACGATGAGAACTCAACCTATGACAACAACTTCCTTATCGGTGCTGAAGAAGCATGTAAGAAGCTTGGTGTCGAGATGATCACAAAGAAGAACATTCCTGAGCAGAGCGCTTGCTACGATGCAGCTGCCGAGCTTGTTGACAGCGGATGCAGCGTCATCTTCGCTGACAGCTTCGGTCATGAGGATTTCATGATACAGGCTGCTAAGGAGTTCACAGACGTTCAGTTCTGCCACGCAACCGGTACAAAGGCTCACACAGCGAACCTTCCCAACTTCCATAACGCATTCGCTTCTATCTACGAGGGCCGTTATCTTGCAGGTGTTGCCGCAGGTCTCAAGCTCAACGAGATGATCGCAGCCGGCAAGTTCAAGGCTGAGGAAGCAAAGATGGGTTATGTTGGCGCATTCACATATGCAGAGGTTATCTCAGGCTACACCTCTTTCTACCTTGGCGCAAAGTCAGTTTGCCCGACCGTTACAATGGACGTTCAGTTCACAGGTTCATGGTATGACGAGACTCTTGAGAAGGAAGCTGCAAACACCCTCATTCAGAAGGGCTGCAAGCTCATCAGCCAGCATGCTGACTCAATGGGCGCTCCGACAGCTTGTGAGACAGCAGGTATTCCGAACGTTTCCTACAACGGAAGCACAGTTTCACAGTGCCCGAACACCTTCATCGTTTCTTCCAGAATTAACTGGGAGCCGTACTTCGAGTACATGATCAAGTGCGTTCAGGACGGTAAGGCTATCGACACAGACTGGACAGGCAATCTCGGAACAGGTTCGGTTGTTCTTACAGAAGTAAACGGCAAGGCTGCCGCTGCAAACACTCAGGCTGAGCTTGATAAGGTTAAGGCTCAGTTCGACGCAGGTACACTCAAGGTATTTGATACAAGAGAATTTACAGTTACTGTTGACGCTGATAAGAAGCTCAACGTAAACGCTAAGGTTGACGAGAAGGGCCACCTCACAAGCTATATGGCAGACGTTGACACCGACGCTAACTACACCGCTGATACAGAGGTTGTTAAGGATAATTACTTCCATGAGTCAGAGTTCCGTTCAGCTCCGTATTTCGATGTACAGATCGACGGTATCACTCTCCTCAACGCAAAATTCTAATCACAGCAAACATTCGAGGCGGAGCCTTAAAAGCTCCGCCTTGGTTGGTTTTATAATAATCTTTTTATTATGAAAAATACGTTAAAACTAAAATTCGGTTTAATATATTTTTGACAATAAAAAATTTGGAGGGCATAAGGTGAGTACACAGGTTGCTATTGAACTTAAAAACATAACAAAGACCTTTGGCTCTGTTGTCGCCAACAAGGACATCAACCTCACCGTCAACAGGGGAGAGATCCTCTCAATTCTCGGTGAGAACGGAAGCGGTAAAACAACGCTGATGAATATGATTTCGGGTATCTATTTCCCGGATCACGGTCAGATCTTTGTTGACGGTAAAGAGGTCGTTATCAGATCGCCCAAGGACGCTTTTGATTTGAAGATCGGAATGATACATCAGCATTTCAAGCTTGTTGATGTCTTTTCGGCGGCAGAAAACATCGTTCTCGGTTATGATGACGGCAAATTTAATATGAAAAAGTCCACGGCAAAAATTCAAAAAATTCTTGACCGTTATGGCTTTGAGCTTGATCTTAACAAAAAGATATATCAGATGTCTGTCTCTGAAAAGCAGACGGTCGAGATTGTCAAGGTGCTTTACAGGGGTGCCGATATTCTGATCCTTGACGAGCCGACCGCCGTGCTCACTCCTCAGGAGACGGAGAAGCTTTTCAACGTTCTGCGTAATATGCGCCGTGACGACAAGTCCATCATCATTATCACGCATAAGCTCAACGAGGTTATGGAGATTTCCGACAAGGTTGCCGTTCTCAGAAAAGGTGAGTATATCGGCACGGTAAACACCTCGGAGACTACGGAATCCGTTCTTACCGAGATGATGGTCGGCAAGAAAATCGACCTCAACATTGAGAGGACAGAGGTGGAGAATAAGGAGGACAGGCTCATCGTCAACAATATGTGCTATGTCAACCGTGACGGAGTTAAGGTGCTTAACCATGTTTCGTTCACCGCAAAGTCGGGCGAAATCCTCGGTATCGCAGGCATCGCAGGAAGCGGACAGCGTGAATTGCTTGAGTCGATTGCAGGCCTTCGTCACCTTACCCACGGCTCAATTCTCTACAACAACGCAAAAACAGGAAAGCAGGACAACCTCAGAGACAAAACTCCCGTGCAGATCAGGGAACTTGGAATAAGACTTTCCTTTGTCCCCGAGGACAGGCTCGGAATGGGACTTGTCGGCAATATGGACATCGTTGACAATATGATGCTCAGAAGCTACAAGAAGGGCAAGACCGCTTTCCTTGAAAAGAAAGAGCCGAGAGACCTTGCGGAAAAGATTATTGACGAGCTTGAGGTCGTCACTCCGAGCGTGAATACTCCCGTTCGCCGTCTTTCGGGCGGTAATGTTCAGAAGGTTCTTGTCGGACGTGAAATTGCCGCTTCACCGACAGTTCTCATGGCGGCATATCCTGTACGAGGACTTGATATCAACTCATCTTACCTTATTTATAACCTGCTCAATGAGCAGAAGCAGAAAGGCGTTGCCGTCATTTTTGTCGGAGAGGATCTTGATGTTCTTCTTGAGCTTTGCGACAGAATTGTTGTTATCAGCTCAGGTCAGATATCCGATATCGTTGACGCAAGAACGGCAACCAAAGAGCAGCTCGGTCTGCTTATGACTAAATCGAAAGGAGACAGCGACGATGACAAATAATCCGTCAAAGGTTCACGAGCCTTTGTTTCATATCATCAAGCGCACGGCAATGCCCAAGTGGCAGAGCTGGATTGTGCGTATCGTTTCCGTTTTGGCGGCTTTGATCGTCTGCGGTGTTGTAACCGTTCTCCTGACGGGCGAGGACCCCATTCAGGTTTATGTCAAAATGGTTGAGGGTGCGATCGGCACCGAGAGGAGAATATGGACTCTTGCACAGAATACGGCGATGCTTCTCTGCGTTGCCTTGGCAGTTACTCCGGCATTCAAAATGAAATTCTGGAACATCGGAGCCGAGGGACAGGTGCTTGCCGGCGGTCTTGCATCGGCGGCTTGTATGATTTTTCTTAACGACAAGCTTTCACCTGTTCTGCTGATACTTGTTATGCTTGTTGTCAGCGTTGCCGCAGGCGCAATCTGGGGACTTATTCCTGCGTTCTTCAAGGCGCATTGGAACACCAACGAAACTCTGTTCACTCTTATGATGAACTATATCGCAATGTGTATTGTTTCGTATTTTTCTTATGAATGGTCGGTTCCCAAGGGATCGGGACACATCGGAGTTATCAATGACGCAACCGAGGCAGGCTGGCTCCCGTCAATCGGCGGCAAGGCTTACCTTTGCAATATTCTTGTTGTTGCGGCACTCACGGCGTTTATGTATGTTTATCTCAAATACAGCAAGCACGGATATGAAATTTCCGTTGTCGGCGAAAGTGAAAACACAGCGAAGTACATCGGAATAAACGTTAAAAAAGTCATTCTCAGGACTATGCTTCTTTCGGGCGCACTTTGCGGAATTGCAGGCTTCCTGCTTGTCAGCGGAACGGATCACACCGTCAACCGTGACACGGCAGGCGGCAGAGGCTTTACGGCGATCATGGTTTCATGGCTTGCGAAGTTCGATCCTCTTTATATGATACTTACTTCACTCCTTATTGTTTTTCTCCAAAGAGGAGCAGGCGAGATTTCAACGAGCTTCGGTCTCAACGATTCTTTCTCGGAGATTATTACGGGAATTATTATTTTCTTCATCATCGGCGGCGAATTTTTCGTTAATTATCAGCTTAAATTCCGTGAGAAGGAGGCGAACAAATAATGTTAGTTGCATTTATTCAGCGTGCAGTCGTTCAGGGAATTCCTCTTTTGTTCGGCTCAACGGGTGAAATCCTTACCGAAAAGAGCGGTAACCTCAACCTCGGTACGGCGGGAGTTATGTATGTAGGCGGAATTACGGGAGTTATCGGAGCTTTCCTCTATGAGCAGAATGCGGCTCAGATGAACACCTTTCTGACAATTTTTATCCCGATTCTTTCTTCTATTCTCGGCTCGCTTTTAATGGGACTTATCTATGCTTTCCTTACGGTTACGCTCCGTGCAAACCAGAACGTTACCGGTCTTGCTCTCACAACGTTCGGAGTCGGCTTCGGCAACTTCTTCGGCGGCTCGCTTATTAAGCTCACGGACAGCGATGTTCCGTCCGTTACACTTTCTGCAACGAGCCTCGCTTTTAAAAAGGGACTTCCGTTTGCCGACAAGCTCGGCTGGTTCGGTGAGGTTTTCCTCTCGTACAGCTTCCTTGCCTATGCCGCAATAGCGATTGCTATTATCGTTTCGGTTTATTTCAACCGCACACGTTCGGGACTTAATCTCCGTGCGGTCGGTGAAAATCCGGCAACTGCGGACGCCGCAGGTATCAATGTCGGCAGATACAAATATGTTTCAATCTGTCTCGGAAGTATTATCGCAGGCTTCGGCGGACTTTACTACGTTATGGATTATGCCTGCGGAGTCTGGTCGAATAACGCATTCGGCGACAGAGGCTGGCTTGCAATAGCACTTGTTATCTTCGCTATCTGGAGACCTAATCTCAGCATCATCGGTTCAATCCTGTTCGGCGGACTTTTCATAATACACAATTATATTCCGAATCTCAGCATGAGCGATCAGGAGCTTTTCAAGATGACGCCGTACCTTGTTACGATCATTGTACTTGTTGTAATCAGTATGCTCAAGAAGAGGGAGTTCCAGCCGCCGGAGAGTTTAGGTCTTTCGTACTTCCGTGAAGACAGGTAGGATTGTTTATTTCGGCGAATAAACTTAAAGCAATCCTGAAAGAATTGTATCCGGCGAATAACCATTTTTATTACCGTTTTAAACGCATACACCGTTTTGTATAAACTGTTTACTTGTTTGGCAAAAAGGGTTTTTCAGAAAATTTATTTCAAAACCCTTTACAAAACCGCTTTCGGGTGGTATAATACTAACGTTGTGTTTCCGCTTTCTCGGATTACGGGTTATACCGCAATGCGGTCTTCACCTGCCGTAACCTGGGAGGTCGGCGCAAAAAATATTAAATGAGGTGAAAATTATGACACAGGCAGAAAAGCAGGCTATCATGGCCGAGTATGCTCTTCATGAGGGCGACACAGGTTCACCCGAAGTACAGATCGCTGTTCTTACAAAGAGAATTAACGATCTTACCGAGCATCTCAAGACTCACAAGAAGGATCACCACTCAAGAAGAGGTCTTCTGAAGATGGTTGGTCACAGACGTAACCTTCTTGCATATTTGCAGAAAGTTGATATCGAAAGATATCGTTCTATCATTGCAAGACTTGGTATTCGTAAATAATTTCGGCTTTATGAGGCAGACAGCATTTTCTTACTGTCTGCCTCAGTGTCGGTTATTTGAACGCATCTATTTGTCGGGCAGCTTATCGGTTTTAGCAGTGAATCGACAGCTTGAAGCTCAAACTGCGGATTTATTGCTAAATCCTTGCCCGACGTAGAAATAAATTTACAGAGAGGTATAAACAATGTTTTTCAAGGATTTCAGAAAATTTGAAACAACTCTTGCAGGACGTCCGCTCGTAGTCGAGACCGGTAAAATGGCTCAGCTTGCAGGCGGCTCATGTCTTATCCGCTACGGTGAGACTGAAGTCCTCTGTACTGCTACAATGGCAGACAAGCCCAGAGAGGGCGTTGATTTCTTCCCTCTTTCGGTTGACTTTGAGGAGAAGCTCTATTCTGTCGGCCGTATTCCCGGCTCTTTCCAGCGCCGTGAGGGCAAGGCTTCCGAAAAGGCAACTCTTGCTTCCCGTGTTATCGACCGTCCTATCCGTCCGCTTTTCCCCAAGGATATGCGTAACGATGTAGGCGTTGTTGCAACGGTTATGTCAGTCGATCCCGACTGCTCACCCGAGATCACCGCTATGATCGGTGTTTCGGTCGCTATTTCAATTTCAGCTATTCCGTGGGACGGCCCGATCTCAGGCGTTTCCGTCGGACTTATTGACGGCGAGTACGTCATCAACCCGACAGAGGAGCAGAGAAAGGTTTCTCAGATGGCAGTTACCGTTGCTTCTACCAAGGATCTTGTTGCAATGATCGAGGCAGGAGCAAATGAGGTTTCCAACGAAGATATGTTCGACGGAATTATGTATGCTCACAAGGTGAACCAGGAGATCGTTAAGTTCATCGAGGGTATCCGTGATGAGATCGGTAAGGAGAAGATCGACTTCCCGTCAAACGATCCGGCTCCCGAAATGTTCGAGGCTATCAAGGAGTTTGCCATTGACGACGTTAAGGTTGCTCTTGATACCGATGACAAGAGAGTCCGTGACGAGGCTCTTCGCCCGATCTATGCGGCAGTTCACGAGAAGTTCGACGAGGTTTATCCCGACGATATCGCAAAGATCGACGACTGCCTTTACAAGCTTCAGAAATTCATCGTTCGCCGCTGGCTTCTTGACGATGGCAAGCGTGTTGACGGACGTGCTATTGACGAGATCCGTCCGCTTAACGCAGAGGTTGACCTCCTCAGCCGTGTTCACGGTTCGGGTATGTTTACCCGTGGTCAGACGCAGTGCCTTTCAGTTACAACGCTCGGACCTATGAGCGATGTTCAGATGCTTGACGGCATTGATAACGAGACCGAAAAGAGATATATTCATCACTACAATTTCCCGTCATATTCGGTCGGTGAAACCCGTCCGAGCAGAGGACCCGGACGCCGTGAGATCGGTCACGGTGCTCTTGCAGAGAGAGCTCTCCTGCCGGTTATCCCGTCAGTTGAGGAGTTCCCGTACTGCATCCGTGTCGTTTCCGAGGTTCTTTCCTCAAACGGTTCAACCTCACAGGGCTCGATCTGCGGCTCAACTCTTTCACTTATGGCGGCAGGCGTTCCCATCAAGGCTCCCGTTGCAGGTATTTCCTGCGGACTTGTCACAGAGGGCGACCGCTTTATGACAATGGTTGATATTCAGGGACTTGAAGATTTCTTCGGCGATATGGACTTCAAGGTTGCAGGTACAAAGAAAGGTATCACGGCCATTCAGATGGATCTCAAGGTTCACGGTCTTACTCCCGAAATCATCAAGGAAGCCCTTGAAAAGACCTACAAGGCTCGTTGCTACATTCTTGACGAGATCATGCTTCCCGTTATCTCCGAGCCGAGAGCAGAGCTTTCAAAGTATGCTCCCAAGATGCTCTCCACCAAGGTACCCGTTGACAAGATTGCCGAGGTTATCGGTAAGCAGGGCAAGGTTATCCAGAAGATCTGCGCCGAGTGCGACTGTAAGGTAGATGTCGAGGAGGACGGAAGCGTATTTGTTTGCTCTCAGGATATTGAGAATGCAAAACGTGCAATCTTTATGATCGAGACTATCGCAAACGATCCCGAGGTCGGTGCTATCTATAAGGGTGTTGTCACAAGAATTATGGACTTCGGCGCATTCGTCGAGATCGCTCCGGGCAAAGAGGGACTTGTTCATGTCAGCCACCTCGATGTCAAGAGAGTTGACAAGGTAACCGATGTTGTCAATGTCGGCGACGAGGTTATTGTAAAGGTTCGTGAGATAGACGATCAGGGCAGAATCAACCTTTCACGCCGTGAGGCTCTTATTGAGGTTGAGGGACTTGTTCCTGAGAATGAGATCTCCGACGCTCCGAGACGTCCTTCGGGCGATCGCCGCAGAGGCGGTCCGAGAGGCGGCAAAAGAGGAGACCGTAAATAATTAAAAGTCAATAATTGAGGGCTGTATCATCGCTTGATTTTGGGCGACGGTACAGCTTTTTTATTGAATAAAAGCAGACAAAAAGAACTGCCGTACCTGAATACGACAGTTCTGTGAATGTTTGTTGATTAACCTTGTGCGTAAGCACCAACCTGCATCATAAAGTCGCCGATCTGTGCGCCGAATTCGGGAGCACCGTCCATGATGAGCTTGCCCTTCTTTGTGGATTCAAGCATATCGTCCGTTGAAAGGAGGATACCGAATGCACTTTCAAGGCAATCAAATCTCATGGTGAAGAACGGCATGGCTCTCTTATAAGTGCCGCGTCCCGCTCTGGTCTTACCTGCCTTAACACGCAGGAATGCGCTGACCTCGGGATGTCCGTCAACCGCCCATGCATAAACACGGTCGGGGCTCTTCTTTGCCCAGTCGTGAACAGCCTCGTGACCGTTCTTGTTGAGCTGGCTGATACCTGAGGAGAGGAGATAGAAGAAGCACTTGCAGGCGAGAACCTGTGTTGCCTCGTCCTCGGGACAGGCTTTGATATTAAGAAGAGATGACATCTTGAGAAGAACAGCCATAAAAGCCGCAAACTCAACGGGCTTTTTAAGTACGCCCTTCATCTTAGGCAGAGTAGCGGGAGCAATCTTACCCTTGAAGAATGCGTTCATAGTATCCATTGACTTGAACTCAAGCTCAATGTGAGCGTTTGTCGCAACCTTGTCTGCACAGACTTTCCACTCACCGTTGTTTACGGTGAAATGAGTTGCATACTTGCCGTTCGGAGCATCGGGATCCAATGCACTGACCTGATAGATACAGTGAATATGCTCGAATTTCTTTGCAATCTTAGGATCGTCGGTAGCAATAACCTTGAGCAACGGCAATGCAGCGTTAAGGAAGATTTTATTGGTTAACAATACATCATTTGCCATTATCAATCAATCCTTTCGATATTATACATCGTCGTCCCAGTTATCGTCTTCCTCGAAGTCCTTATTCATTGCTTCACGGACAGCGGCAACAATACCGTTGCAGTCAATGCCGAGCATGGACATAATGTCCTCATGAAGACCGATAGGAGCGAACTTATCCTGAAGTCCGAGACGGGTGAAAGCACAGCCCTTGCCGGCTTCAGCCATAACCTCTGCAACAGCAGAGCCGAGACCGCCGATAACGCTGTGATCCTCAACCGTGATTATACGGCGGGTGTCCATAACTGCCTTGAGAACAGCTTCCTTATCAAGAGGCTTGATGGTGTGCATGTCAAGGACACGAACTTTAAGTCCGTCTGCCTGCTCAAGGAACTTAGCTGCCTGATAAGCCTGGAATACGCAGGAGCCGCAAGCGATAACAGTGATATCTGTACCGGGATTTACCTCGATAGCCTTGCCTACTTCAAACTTGTACTCACGGGGATAATCCTTGCCGTAAAGGGTACGGTCAAATCCACGGTTGATTCTGATGTAGTAAGGTCCGAAGTTTTCGTAAGCCGCCTGAACAGCCTCTGCTGTCTCGATACCGTCAGCAGGGCAGATGAGCGTCATATTCGGGAGGGAACGGATAACAGCCATATCGCAGATAGCGTGGTGAGTTGAACCCGCCTGACCGAAAGAAGTACCCGAATGGGTAGCTATTGTCTTAACATTGATGTTCTGATAGCAGATATCGGTGTGGATCTGATCTGCCGAACGCAGAGATGCGAAGGTTGAGAAGGTGGAAACAAAGGGAACAAGTCCTGCCTTTGCCATACCTGCGGCAATACCGAACATATTCTGCTCGGCAATACCTACGTTGAAGAAACGGTCGGGAAATTCCTTACCGAATACACCGATCTTGGTAGATCCTGCAAGGTCTGCCGAAAGTCCAACGATGTCCTTATGCTCACGACCGAGGTCAACAAGTGTCTGGCCGTAGATTTCCGCTGTTGAAAGCTCTGTGGATTCAAGAGCCGTATATGAAAGTCCGCCTGCCATTATTTTGCCTCCTTTTCTACACGAGCAATACGCTTCTCATAATGCTTTTTAAGGCTTTCCTTAGCCTGATTGTATTTTGCCTCATCAACTGCGCCGTAGTGCCAATGGTAGTCGCCCTCCATGAAGTCGATACCCTCACCCTTGACGGTGTTTGCGATGATCATAACGGGAGCGTCCGGCTCGCCGAGAGCGTAGTCGATAGCGTTTGAAAGCTCATTCATATTGTGACCGTCGATGTCGAAAACATGGAAGCCGAACGAACGCCACTTGTCAGCGAAAGGCTCAAGAGGCATAACGTCCTCTGTCGGTCCGTCGATCATGCACCTGTTACGGTCAACGAAAGAAATAACGTTGGTTGCGTGGAAAGCGTTTATGGACATAGCTGCCTCCCAGTTTGAACCCTCGTCGCACTCGCCGTCGCCGAGAATACAGTAGGTCTTGTAGCTCTTGCCGAGAACACGGGCGGCAAGACCTGTGCCGAGAGCGATTGAAAGTCCGTGGCCAAGTGAACCGGTTGAAGCATCAACGCCGACAACCTTGTTTGAGTCAAGATGGATACCCATCTTTGAGTTTGTGAGGTTGAAAGTCTTGAGCTGCTCAGGATCGTTGTAACCGAAGTCACAGAGAACGGGAGCGTAAGCGATTCCCGAATGTCCCTTTGAAAGGATAAAGCGGTCTCTGTCCTCCCAGTTGGGGTCGTCAACCTTGATGTTGAGGTACTTGTGGTAGAGAATGGTCATCATATCCATAACGCTCATACCGCCGCCGATGTGGCCGCTGCCTGCCCAGTATGTAGTGTCAAGGCAGAGGTTACGAAGCTCGAAAGCTTTCTTTTCGAGAGCCAACCATTCCTGTTTGGTCAATGCCATAAGAGTTTTCCTCCCTGTTTTTTATTATTTATCTCAGGCGGTAGCTTTCACCGCCTGAGAATAGGTTCTATGATAAGTTTTTTGCTCAGAATGCTTCGGGATGCTCTTTCTTAACAACCTTGAATGCCTCGTCGGCAACCTCAAGGGTGTGCTTGATGTCAGCGTCGGAAAGGGCATAGTTGATGAAGTGGTTATGGTGTCCTGCGAAGAAGATACCTCTCTTAACGCACTCTGCGATCCATGCCTGATGGAGCATCATTGTGTTGTCGTTTGCGATTCTGAGATAGAAGAGTGCCGGCTCACCGGAAACAACTAGATCGAAGCCGTTGTTCTTTCCTGCCTCCTTGAGACCGTCGCAGAGCTTCTGTCCCTTTTCTTTAAGGATAACCGGAAGATTAAGCTCTCTCATCTTGGTGATGTTTGCGATACCTGCCGCAAAGGGGATAGCGCTCATCCAGTAAGAACCGGTGTATGACATTCCGGAAACAGCGTCCTTGAGGAAGTCCTTACCGCAGAGGCAGGATACGTTCCAGCCGTTTGCGATAGCCTTACAGAAGCAGATCATATCTGCCTCGAAGCCGTAGTAGTGGTCAGAACCTGCAACGTCAAGACGGAAGCCTGCACGAACGTCGTCAACGATAAGAACGATGCCCTTCTCTGTGCAAAGGTTACGAACCTTCTGCCAGTAACCGTCAGCGGGAAGCTGATTGTCAAAGTAGTTACCGTGGAGATAAGGAGTTGAGATGAAAGCAGCGATCTCACCCTCATTCTCGGCAACGAGCTTCTCAAGAGCGTCGAAGTCGTTCCAGTCAACATAGAGGTTGTTTGCAACGTCCTCGGGAAGAACGCCCGGATAGTCGATCTTCTGGACGACTGCCGAAACACCGTGATAGAAGCCGTTTACGAAGATGATCTTCTTTCTGTGGGTAGCGTTACGGGCAGCCATGATGGCGAGAGTTGTAACGTCGTTACCGTTCTTTGCAAAGAACGCCCAGTCGGCTGACTTAACTGTGTCAACCATAAGCTCTGCAAGCTCAACCATCTTGTAGGACGGGGAGGTGATGCAGTTGCCGGACTTAGCCTGCTCAAGAGCAGCCTTGTCAACATCGGGATCGTTGTAGCCCATAATGTTGGGACCGTATGCACACATATAGTCGATGAATTTATTGCCGTCAACATCCCAGAAGTATGTACCCTTTGCCTTCTCGGAGAAGAAAGGCCATGCGCTTACGGGAATGAAGTTACCTTCAGCCGGGCCGAGATGACCGTAAACACCTGAAGGGATTACTTTGGTAGCACGGTTGAACCATTCACGGCTCTTATCGTACTCATTGATTTTAAAATTAGCCATTTTTCGTATCCCCCTTATGCAAGATAGAGACCGACTCTGTCAAGAATTCGGTTCATATTATCGAGCATGTTAATCATGCCGCTCATTGTGATATTGCCTTCGCCGATCTGTGCCATTGCGCTTACCTTGCCGTTAAAGAGGTCATTGGCAAGCTTCATGGAACCGAATTCCATAACGGAACGGGGATCTTCGGGAGCTTTTTTGATTGTGACAAGGTGACCGTTCTTAGCACGGATAGTGGACTTGGGACCGCCCTTGATGGACATCATGATGTCGCCGTCGACGATGTGCTCTGCGGAGAACTTGCCAATCTTGTCATAGTTACCGATCTGAGAGATAGCAACGGTGATGGTATAGAACATAAGCGTTGTGCTCATGTTGAAGAACTCCTCATCCTTGAGATCCTCCTCACTCGGACGCATATACGCTGTGAGGATATCGGTGAGCTTTGTAAATGTGTTCAAAAGGAACTTGATATGAATGAAGCCTTTTGAGGGAATGGGTGTGACTGTACCGTCGATAAGACCGTTGAATTTCTCACATGATGAGAACGGAAGCTTGATGTCGCAGTCTGTGCAACCCTGCTCCATACGGCATCTGCCGTTTTTGAAGGTGATTGTTGCAGACGGGCCGTCCTTAACCTCAAAGCCAACGGAGATAGGCTTAATATCAGCTACAAGGGCGCTTGCTTTCGGATCGAGCTCGCACAGGTTTTCAAGTGTGCCGAGCACGGCATACATATTGATGTATGCAAGTGTTTTTGCATCTGTCAAGGTGCATTCCTCCTTATCGCTTTTATACAAAGCATATTTTCCATATTATTGTACCAAATAAATCGTTCAAAGTCAAATGAAATTGACAAAAAAACAACAAAATTTTTTGAACTTATTATTATAATTGTTGCAACATTTTTATTAACTTTGTCAAATTATTGTAATGCCGTTGGTTTTTTCTCTGCCGCACGGGAAGATGACGGGCGAAGCAAGCGAATAAACATCGGTACACATATCCTCAAGGGCAAAAACATGACGGCCGTAATCGTCAAGCTCATTGAAATCCGAAGCCTTTGTTACAATCGGCTTGCTTGCCTTTTCTTTGGCCTCTTTCAGTATTTCCTTACCCTTGTCGTTCATTGCAAGGACGTGGATATACGGCGGTTCACCCCTGTAATCGTCGGCAACAAAGCCCATAAAGGCGTGAAGGACGATTCGTCTGATCCTTGCGTGAGAGTACCTCTTGGTCTTTGCAAGCTGGAAAAGCTCCTCAAGCGAGCTTGCTCTGAGAGCCGCGTCGTGTATTCTGTATTCCATACCCTCGCTGACATCGGGAGAAAGTCCTATATCCTCGGCGCTGAGCTGACGCATGCAGCAGAGAATGCTGAATTCAAGCTTGGAGATAGGGCAGGGCGCTTTGCCGTTCTCAGCCTCACGGGCATAGATGTCCGCAACGGACTGCGGAACGTACATTTCCCACTCCTTGTTTTCTTCAAGCATCATACGTCGGATATCCGAGGCACAGGCGAAGTTTTCGCTCCTCATAACGGAATCGTGAGACGCTCCGATTCTTCTGATCGTCATCGGTATCATATCCGAGCCGAGCTTGTCCAGAGCCTGAAGATATTCAACTCCGAGGGTATTGTTCGGTTCTTCAAGTATGTCAAAGAATCGGTTGCCGCAGACGGCTTTGAGGGCTTCCGAGCGTGCGGAAGCAAAGCTGAGACCGTATTCAAGATTTTCCTTGAGTCTTTCGCTGACCGCATCGCTGTTGATAGCGTCTTTACACTCTATAAGCTCGTCGATGTTACCGCACTCACTGCCGAAGCTGAGCATATCTACGCAGCCGAGACTGTTGAGGAGCGATACTCCTCCGAAAGCGAAACGCTGGGCGTAGGAGGTGCTCCAGAGCGTCGGAATCTCTATCACCAGATCAACTCCGTTTTTAACCGCCATTTCGGCTCTTGCCCACTTTGAGATAAGGGCGGTTTCTCCCCGCTGAACATAGTTTGAGCTCATTGCGGCTACAACATGAGTCCACTCTCCAAGCTCCTTGCTCTTTTCAATCTGATAGCTGTGACCGTTGTGGAACGGATTATATTCCGCCACAATTCCTCCGATTTTCATAAAATTCCTCCTTGTTTCGGTTTATTATCCAAAATTTACGTAAAAATTACAATCTTTACTTGAAAAACATATTCTACAGTTATATAATATAACAGAAATCTTTTTGATACAATATCTTGGAGGGAAAAATTTTGAAGATTCTCGTTGTCAACGCAGGAAGCTCATCCTTGAAGTATCAGCTTATTGATATGGAGAATGAGTCCGTTCTTGCAAAAGGAAACTGCGAACAAATCGGAACCGAAAGCACATTCACACACAAGGTACCGGCAGATGAAACCAAAAACATTAAGGCACTCCCCATGGAGATGAAGGATCACGCTGCGGCTCTCAAGATTGTGCTTGACACTCTTGTTGACGGTGAGCATGGCGTTATCGGCTCTGTCAAGGAGATTGACGCAGTAGGTCACCGTGTTCTTCACGGCGGCGAAAAGTTCAGCGGCTCCGTTCTTGTGGACGATAATGTTGAGGAAGCTATAAAGGAATGCTTCGATCTCGGACCGCTTCACAACCCCGCAAACCTTACGGGTATCAAGGCTTGTCAGCAGATTATGCCCGATGTTCCGCAGGTTGCCGTGTTCGACACAGGCTTCCACCAGACGATGCCCGACTACGCATATATGTACGCTCTGCCGTATGAGTATTACGAGAAGTACGGCATCCGCCGCTACGGCTTCCACGGCACATCTCACCGCTTTGTAAGCAAGAAGTGCAATGAGCTTCTCGGCAATCCAGAGCACAGCAAGATCGTTACATGCCACCTCGGCAACGGCTCTTCAATTTCCGCTGTTGTTGACGGTAAGTGCTTCGACACAACGATGGGCGTTACTCCTCTTGAGGGTATTATGATGGGTACACGCTGCGGCTCAATCGATCCTGCCATTGTTCCGATCATTATGAAAAAAGAGGGACTTTCTCCCGACGAGATGGATACCGTGATGAACAAGAAGTCGGGTATGCTCGGCCTTTGCGGAACAAGCGATAACAGAACCATCGAAGCGAGAGCAAAAGAGGGCGACGAGAGAGCGAAGCTCATCGAGTCCATGCTCTGCCATCAGCTCACGAAGTACATAGGCGGCTTTGCGGCAGCTATGGGCGGTGTTGATGCAATCGTATTCACGGGCGGCATCGGCGAGAACAATCCGCAGTACAGAGACAGAGTCTGCGATCAGCTCAAGTTTATGGGCGTTGAGATCGACTACGACATCAACGACAAGCTCAAGAGAGGCCCCGAGGGTGAGATTTCAACTCCGAACTCAAAGGTTAAGGTATATGTCATCTGCACCAACGAGGAGCTTATGATCGCAAGAGACACCAAGGAGATCGTAGAAGCTCTTTAATATGAAAATCTTGATTGATGCGGACGGCTGTCCCGTTGTTGATCTGACGGTGAGACTGGCGGCAAAGCACGGCGCAGAGTGCGTTATACTCTGTGACACGGCGCATGAATTTAACCGTGAGGGTGCTCAGACCGTTATTGTTGAAAAGGGTGCGGACAGCGTGGATTTCAAGCTTGTCAATCTTGTGCGTGAGGGCGATATCGTTGTTACGCAGGATTACGGACTTGCCGCCATGTGCCTTGCAAGAAAGGCTGTACCCCTCAGTCAGAACGGAATGGTTTATACCGACAAAAACATAGATCAGCTCCTTTTCACACGCTATGTATCAAAGAAGATACGAAACTCAGGCGGCAGACTGAAAGGACCGTCAAAGCGTAAGCCAGAACAGGACAAGGCTTTTGAAGAAGCACTTGAAAGGCTGATTAAAGATATTTCAAAATAAAAGTACAACGACTGCAGGTAATCCCGAAAGGATATGCTTGCAGTCGTTTAGATTTTAGATGATAAAAATTTAAAATGTGATGAAATTATGCAAGGCTTCCCCTTGAGGCAATGTCATTAACTTAAGAAAAAGTGAAAAACATTAG
>JAEDFL010000003.1 GCA_016292785.1 Clostridiaceae bacterium
CACTCGGCTGTCTTCGCGACAAACGGTTTGAGGATATCTTCAATGTCAGAGTTATAACCAAAAACGGTAAGATAACAACCGACGAACAGAGAGCCGTTGCCGAGGCGGCGGACAAATTCGGCTCGTCCGAGGTTGCCATGACAGGACGTATGACCGTTGAAATTCAGGGCGTTCCTTATGATAAAATCCCCGAGCTTATTCTATTTCTTAAAGAGAGAGGACTTGAAACAGGCGGCACGGGCAAAAAGGTTCGTCCCGTTGTTTCCTGCAAGGGTACGACCTGCGTTTTCGGTCTTATCGACACATATGCTCTCAGTCTTAAAATTCACGAAAAGTTTTTTGTCGGCTACCGTGACATTGTGCTTCCTCATAAGTTCAAGATTGCGGTCGGCGGCTGTCCCAACAACTGCGTAAAGCCCGACCTCAACGATATAGGAGTTATCGGTCAGCGCATTTTCACTCCCGATAAGGAGAAGTGCCGCGGCTGTAAAAAATGTGTTGTTGAGCTTAACTGTCCGATGAAGGCGGCAAAGCTCTCTGACGGAAAGATCGGTGTTGATCCCGATATCTGCAACAGGTGCGGACGCTGTCATAAGAAGTGTCCTTTCGGTGCATTCGAGACTGCAAGCGAGGGCTACAAAATCTGTATCGGCGGTCGCTGGGGCAAAAAGAGAGCACACGGCAAGACGCTTTCAAGGATATTTACCTCCGAGGACGAGGTTCTGGAGGTTATCGAAAAAGCAATCCTTCTCTTCCGTGACGAGGGAATTACGGGTGAGAGATTTGCAGATACCATAGAAAGATTGGGCTTTGATTATGTTGAAAAGAAGCTTATCGGTTAAAAGCATTATCGCTTTGTTTATGTCGGCGGTCGTCATGGTTTCGCTGTTCTGCGGCTGTGGTGAACAAAAAACTACGCAGAAAGAAGAAATCGACACAGTGACCTTTACCGACACACTGGACAGAGAGGTTACGGTAAAGAAAAATCCCGAGCGTGTTGCGGCTCTCATCGGTAGCTTTGCCGATGTCTGGACGCTTGCAGGCGGTACGGTCTGTGCCTCCGTTGATGACGCATGGGACGATTTTGACCTTGACCTGCCCGACGCCGTAAATCTTGGCGGCGCACATTCTCCTAATCTTGAGCTTTTGCTCTCCGCAAATCCCGATTTTGTTATTGCAAGCTCGTCCACGGCGGCAGATGTTGAAATGAAAGAACCGCTTGAAAACGCAGGGATCACCGTTGCTTATTTCGACGTGTCCTCTTTTGACGATTATCTTGAGATGCTCAAGGTCTGCACCGATATCACGGGCAGAGAGGATCTCTACGAACAGAATGGCTTGAATATCAAAAAGCAGATTGATGATGTAAAAACAGAATTTGCAAAGGAAAATATTCCCGAAAACGAGCGTACCGTTCTCATACTCCGTGCCTCGTCAGGCTTCGTCAAGGCAAAGGGCAGCGAGGGTACCGTCCTCGGAGAGATACTTTCTGATTTAGGCTGTATTAATATTGCGGACAGCGATAAAAGCCTTCTCGAAAACCTGAGCGTTGAGAGTATTATCAGCCGCAAGCCTTACCGAATTTTCGTTGTGGTCATGGGAGACGATACCGAGGCGGCAAAGGATAAGCTTTCAAGCGTTATGGAGGAAAATCCGGCGTGGGGAGAGCTTGAAGCGGTCAAGGAGAACAGACTCTATTTCATGGATAAAAAGCTATTTAACCTTAAACCCAACGCACGGTGGGCGGAATCGTATGAACAACTCGTTGAAATACTGCGAAAAAAATAAAATAAAGCTCTTGTATTCGGTCGGACTGATTTGTCTGATTGTTTCGGTTTTTCTCGGCGTACTGCTCGGCAGTACGCCTCTGTCGCTTTCCGAGCTTTGGCATTGGGTAATAAGCGGCGGAACGGGAGAGAGTACGGACAGCATACTTCGCTTTGTCAGAATACCCCGTACCGCTTCCTGCATGGTGTGCGGTGCGGCTCTTGCCGTTTCGGGTGCGGTTATTCAGGCTACTCTTGCAAACCGTCTTGCTTCTCCGAGTATTATCGGCGTCAATTCGGGCGCAGGACTTGCGGTCACGCTATGCACAGCCTTGGGCATTTTCGGAGGATGGCGGCTTTCTCTGTTTTCGTTTATCGGAGCTTTTGCGGCGGTTATGATAGTCAGTCTTGTTTCAAAAAAACTCGGTGCGTCGAGGGGTACCGTCATTCTTATCGGCGTTGCGATGAACACTTTTTTTAATGCTGTTTCCGATACAATCGTGACCTTTAACACGGACATAGCCGTTCTCAGCAGGGATTTTAAAATCGGTGATTTCTCCGCCGTTACGGTAAAAAAACTCATACCTGCGGCTATCATCGTTTCTGTCACCCTTTTTATTTTATTTACTCTGACTAACGAGCTTGATGTGCTCACTCTCGGCGATGATAATGCCGTGAGCCTTGGAATGAATATATCCTTAATGCGTGTAGTGTTCCTTATTCTTGCCGCCCTGCTTGCAGGCTGTGCGGTCAGTATAGCAGGACTTCTTTCATTTGTCGGACTTATCGTTCCGCATATTGTCAGACGTTTTTCGGGCGGAAAGGCTTCAAGACTTCTACCTCTTTGCGCCATTTTCGGCGCAAGCTTTGTTACACTTTGCGACACGCTGGCAAGGACTGCCTTTTCACCCTATGAAATACCCGTCGGAATTATCATGGCGTTTCTCGGCACTCCGTTCTTTATCTTTATCCTGATAAAGGGGAAGGGAGGACACGCCCGTGCTTGAATTAAAAAAAGTTACCTCAGGCTGCGGAAAATCACCGTTTCTGAAAGACATTTCCGTCAGCTTTGAAAAAGAGATGTTTACATCGGTTATCGGTCCTAACGGATCGGGCAAAAGCACTCTGCTAAAAACCGCAGTAGGTATAGTAACTCCCGAGTCCGGAGAGCTTTTTGCCGACGGTGAGTCTCTGACAAAAATGAAGCATAAAGAAACCGCAAGGATTATTGCCTATCTTTCTCAGGGCAAGGGTACTCCCGATATGACGGTCGAACAGCTTGTTCTCCACGGCAGATTTCCGCATCTCGGATATCCCAGAAGATATACCGAAAACGACCGCCGTGCGGCGCTTGACGCTATGGAGAAGACGGGCGTTGCCGATTATGCAGACAGGAGTCTGTCTTCTCTTTCGGGCGGTATGCGGCAGAATGTTTATATCGCAATGGCATTGGCTCAGGGTACGGATTACATTCTTCTTGATGAGCCGACAACCTATCTTGATATTTCTCATCAGCTCGGTCTGATGAATACTCTGCGAAAGCTTGCCGATTCCGGAAAGGGGATTGTGTCGGTTCTTCACGATCTTCCTCTCGCCTTCACATTTTCGGACAGAATAATTGTTATGAATGAGGGCAAAATAGTCGCTGATTCAACACCGAACACGATTTACAATTCCGATATCATCAAATCGGTATTCGGGATAACCTTAGATTTCAATAAAACGGAAAAAATATACAGCTACCGTTTTTGAAAAAAATATTGATAAACTATTGACAAAAAACAGTCGCAAATTGCAATAGCAAGTTGCGATAAATTATATTTGTAAATATAACAAAAGTCAATAGACAAAGGCTTTTTATCTCTATGTACCCGTACTTGTTCTGCAGGAACTCGTCAAATGCAGAGCGCAGGACAACGATTTTACCCTTGCCGCACTCAAGTGTAGGGATGTTGTTGTCTTCAATAAGCTTGCGCACGGCATAGGAGCTCATCTGAAGCATATCTTTCAGCTGATTCAGCGTGTATGTAACCGGTTCGGATTTCGGCATAGTGTAGGTCGGCTTACTCTTTTTCTTGTAATATTCTGCTGTTGGTGTAACTCCGGGCATGCCGGCGCATTTAGTTCTAAGGTTCATTTTATTGCCTCCTGAAATTTATTTGTTTATAATAATATGTTGTATGGCAATTTCAATATTTCAAAAGGTTATGAAAATTTTTTCAGTGGATTGCCGACCGGGAACTAACACGCAGGATACATACAAAAAATTTACCACTCAATTTACCACTTTCAGCTCGCTGAGAGTGGTTTTTTGCCATTCGGAAGCTTTTTCAAGGAAAAAAGAAAACCGCTGATACATGGCTCAAAGCCTTATGTATCAACGGTTTTAAGTGGTCGAGGCGACAGGACTTGAACCTGCGGCATCTTGGTCCCAAACCAAGCACTCTACCAAACTGAGTTACGCCTCGACGTTGTGAAAATAACGTTGTTATTATAACATAAAAACGCTCTTTGTCAATATCAAACCGACAAAAAGCGTTTGTTTATTTCTGCTCAGAAAAATCTTTTTCTGATTTTTTCTATTTCGGTTTCGGTTACTCCTGTCTGAAGAATATAATCCGTTACCGAGCCGTACTTTTGGTTTATGTATTCAATCAGCGTCCGCATGGTCTGGGGCAGGGAATAGTGCATTGTCATATCTGTTTCCCAAAGCTTATCAGAATGATTCTTTATGAATTTTTCAAGATATGTGAAAGTAAGCTGATAGTCGGCAACTATGTCGTCCTCGTCAACTCCTGCGATTGTAAGAAGCAGCATAGAAAGGATACCGGTTCTGTCCTTTCCGAGAAAACAGTGATAGAGAATTGCTCCCTCGGGAGCATCGGCGATCGTTTTCAGTACCTTGGCTATATTTTCCTTGTAGGTGTCAACAATGACCTTGTAAATGTCGCTCAGCTCAATTTTTGCGCCCTTAACATCGGCAACATTTAATTCATAAAGTGATATATGGTTTATGTTATCGGTAAGTCTTTCAAAATTGTTCGGCTGATTGGCGGTTTCAAAATCACCTCTGAGATCTATTACGGTTGTAACGTTCAGTTTTTTAAGAGCTTGAATATCCTCATCGGTAGGTCTGATTACCGTGCCGCAACGGATAAATCTGCCGAATTTAGTGACGCCGTACTTCGACGGATAGCCGCCGAGATCACGGCAGTTAACAATGTTTTCTAAGATATAACGTCTTTGAGAGTTCATAATGCCTCCGTTATTTTGTTATAAAGTAGGTCGCCAGAACAATCGCACCGAGAATTATGCGGTAAATACCGAAAGCGGTAAATGTGTGCTTTTTGATATAATTCATAAGGAAACGTATAGCAACGAGCGAAACGGTGAATGCTGTAATCATTCCGACAAAGAGTATTACAAATTCGGTTACCGTGAAGCCGAAGCCGAATTTTGCAATCTTGAGAACAGACGCTCCAAGCATGGCGGGAACAGCGAGAAAGAAAGTAAATTCCGAGGCTACTCTGCGAGATTCGCCGAGGATGATACCGCCGAGGATTGTTGAGCCTGAGCGTGAGGTTCCGGGGATAAGCGAAAGAGCCTGGAAACAGCCGATAAGGAAAGAATCCTTAAACGAAAGCTCTGTCAGCTTTGCAACCTTTGGCTTGCGGTGTCTGTTAAAGCGTTCAACGATGATAAACAGAACGCCGTAGACGATAAGCGTTATTGCAACGGTGATGTAGTTGTAAAGATATTTATCGAGAATATCATCAAGAAGAAGTCCTATTATTCCGGCAGGGATCGAGCCGACAATGACCTTGAACCAAAGCTCAATAATTCTCGGCTTGACGGCAATTTTGCTTTTACCGTTATCAAGCTGTTTCTTCTTGAACGGCCAGAGCTTATTCCAGAACATTACTACAACGGCAATGATCGCACCGAGCTGGATAACGACAAGGTACATTTCAAAGAAGTTCGGCGAAACCTCCTTGAATTTGCACAGCTTCTCAAAAAGAATCATATGACCGGTACTGCTTATCGGCAGCCACTCGGTGATTCCTTCGATTATGCCGAACAATATTGATTTCAAAACATCAAGTATATACATATTAAACCTCCGTGGTGTGAAATCTACATAAGTATATGCGACCGTAGAACATTATACAACATACCGCCGTCAAATTCAATCGGTTAAATAAAAAAAGAATTTTACAGGACTGTCGCAATAAGATGAAGAAGCTGTTTTCTTCCGATGACGGCGTATGCGTATACGTCAAATCGGAAAAAACAGTTAAAAAGAAACGATCCATTATTTAACCGTTTTTATTTAAAAAAATGACTTGTATCGAATGATTATCCAATACAAGTCATCATTTTTATTGTGTTTGTTTCTTTTGTTCTTCGCTTAGTGCGACAGTCCTCAGAAATTATGCAAGCTCTGCAAAGTACTTGATAGTACGTACCATCTGGCTTGTATATGAGTTCTCGTTGTCATACCATGAAACAACCTGAACCTCATAAAGATCGTCAGCGATCTTGGAAACCATTGTCTGAGTTGCATCGAAGAGTGAGCCGTACTTCATACCGATAACGTCTGAAGAAACGATAGCGTCGGTGTTGTAACCGAAGGACTCGGAAGCGGCAGACTTCATAGCAGCATTGATACCGTCAACTGTAACGTCTGCGCCCTTTACAACAGCTGTAAGGATTGTTGTTGAACCTGTGGGAACGGGAACACGCTGAGCAGAACCGATAAGCTTGCCGTTAAGCTCGGGGATAACAAGACCGATAGCCTTAGCAGCACCTGTTGAGTTCGGAACGATGTTAGCTGCGCCTGCACGTGCACGGCGAAGGTCGCCCTTTCTGTGAGGACCGTCAAGGATCATCTGATCGCCTGTGTAAGCGTGGATCGTTGACATGATACCGCTCTGGATGGGAGCGTAGTCGTTAAGAGCCTTAGCCATGGGAGCAAGGCAGTTTGTTGTGCAGGAAGCTGCAGAGATGATAGTATCATCGGGAGTAAGAGTATTCTCGTTAACGCTGTAAACGATTGTCGGAAGATCGTTGCCTGCGGGAGCAGAAATAACAACCTTCTTTGCGCCTGCGTCAATGTGAGCCTGTGACTTAGCCTTTGAGCAGTAGAAGCCTGTGCACTCAAGAACAACGTCTACACCGATCTCGCCCCAAGGAAGCTCGGCAGCGTTAGCCTTTGCATAGATTGTAAGAGTCTTGCCGTCAACTGTGATAGTACCTGCCTCGTCATCAGCTGTTACGGTGTGAAGATCTTCACCAATTCTTCCGCAGTAGCCGCCCTGAGCGGTATCGTACTTGAGAAGCTGAGCGAGCATGCTGGGCTTTGTGAGGTCGTTGATAGCAACAACATCGTAACCCTCTGCACCAAACATCTGTCTGAATGCAAGACGACCGATACGGCCGAATCCGTTAATAGCAACTTTTACTGACATTTGAATTACCTCCAAATTTTTTTGAGAATATCGACGAGTAAACGTTTTCTATTCCCTTTGTTTAAAATTTACCGTTAATTATTTTATAACGAATCGTCGAATTATGCAAGTGATTTGTTATATTTTTAACCCAATTTTCAAACTTTTGTTATTATGTACAAAATAAATCGTAATATGCAAAAAAACAGGATAATTATGACTATATGAAAAGAAAAGTCTATATGAAAAATTGACTTTTTAAAGTTTATAATGTAAAATAAATTCATTAAAGAGTATTGCAAAGGCGGTTTGATTATGGGTTTTGCATCCTTCCTTTTGTCAGTTAAAAACAGGATTTTTCATATTGATCCCCGATCCCAGCTTGAAATTGCTATTGATAACGGTATGACGGTGGGCAAGCACTTTCAGATGAAAGACGGTTGTATTCTTGATCCCGGTCACGTTTTTTTGATAACTATCGGTGACAATGTAACCTTTGCTCCGAGGGTTCATATCCTTGCTCACGATGCGAGTACAAAGGAGTTTACGGGATACACAAAGATAGCACCCGTCAATATCGGCAACAATGTTTTTATCGGCGCAAATTCGACTGTTCTGATGGGCGTAAATATCGGTGACAATGTTATTGTCGGCGCAAATTCCCTTGTTTCCAAGGATATACCGGACGGCTGTGTCTGCGCCGGAAATCCGGCACAGGTTATTGCAAAAACCGAGGATTATATCAAAAAACATCTTGAATATCAAAAGACTAAGCCGTGCTTTGATTCAAGCTATGTTATTACGAATATAACGGAAGAAAAGAAAGCGGAAATGAAAAAGCGTCTTAAAGAAGAAGGATTCGGTTATCTTGTCTGACATATCAAAAAGAAGTATTGTTTATAAAGTGCCTGAAGAATTTGACGGCAAAAAGGTGATAGCCTTTCTCAGGGGAGAAGCTAAGATCTCCGCAAGACTTTTGAAAAGCCTGAAGCGGATAGAGAACGGCATTACGCTCAACGGGGAGCATATCAGGACGGTTGATCTTATTCACGCAGGCGACGAGCTGAAAATTGAAATTCCATGTCCCGACGGCGGAATCGAGCCTATGGATATACCGATTGATATAATCTATGAGGACGACGATCTGATCGCTGTCAACAAAGGTCCGTTCCTTGCCTGCCATCCTACCCATAATCATCAGGGCGACACGCTGGCGAATGCGCTTGCATTTTATCTGAAATCCAAGGGAAAACAGTCGGTTTTCAGGGCTGTCGGCAGACTTGACAAGGGCACATCGGGAATCGTGATATGTGCGCTGAATAAGCACAGCGCCGCAGCCATACCTAAGACAGTCGAAAAGGAATACTACGCTGTTGTAAACGGAAGAACAGAAAAGTACGGAACGATAGACAAGCCGATTTACCGTCCCGATCCGATGAAAACGCTCAGAGCGGTAGGGGATCAGGGAGACAGAGCAATCACGCATTGGGAGACTATCGCAACGGACGGCGAAAAATCTCTTGTAAGAGTATGGCTCGAAACAGGCAGAACGCATCAGATTAGAGTACATTTTGCTTCAATAGGTATGCCGCTTGTCGGAGACAGTATGTACGGAACGGACTCTCAAGGCTACGGTCATCAGCTCCTGCACTGCGGCACGGTCAGCTTTGTTCACCCCGTGACAGGGGAGAGGATAAAGCTTGAAGCGCCCATGCCTGAGGATATGAGAAAAATTGCAGACAGTCTTAATTTGGTTGGTGATACAGTTGAAGCTGATAATTGAATTCACGGAATTTGATGTAGATATAGCGGAGGTTCCGCAATCGGTAATTGATGATATTAAGAATATTGAAAAGAAGTTTAACAAATGGGTTTATGACAAGGATAACAAGCTTTCTTGGGACAGAGAAAACAGAGCTTTTTGCTTCAGGGGTGATTTGTTTGTTTATTGGCTGAATCAATTTGTTTTATCGAACAATGAAAAAGCTGAATTAAAGGAGTCTCAGCCCGAAAGCTACGACCGAAGCTTGCCGAAAATAATGTTTTGATTTGCTTTGTACCGTATTATCGACCAAAGGTCAGCAGGAATTGTATTTGAGAGTGGACTGCATAGGTGTGGTAAAACCCATCAGGGCTCCGCTAAAAGGGCGGCAGGAAAGTCTACGCCGAAAGTAATTTTTTATCAGAAAATGTTGAAACACTGAACACCTGATGTTCGGTGTTTTGTTTATTTTGCGGATTTTCGTCAATCATATTAACGGTGATAAATATGCTTGTAACATTGGTTCGTGCGCTGATTTTATATGTACTGATAATCATATGTATGCGCATCATGGGCAAAAGACAGCTCGGCGAATTACAGCCTACCGAGCTTGTTATTACAATTTTGTTGTCCGAGATTGCCGCAGTTCCGATGCAGGACAATGCCTTGCCGCTCGGAAATTCCATTGTTGCTGTTCTGCTTCTTGTTGCGCTTGAGATAATCAATTCGGTTATAGTGCTGAAAAGCTCAAGGTGCAGAAGTCTTTTGCAGGGTAATTCGCTTGTTGTCATCCGTGACGGCGTTGTTGATCAGAAACAGCTCAAAAGACTGCGTTTTACAATGGACGATCTTTTCGACCAGCTAAGACAGAAGGATATTTTTGATATTTCCGATGTCAGGTATGCGATTGTCGAAACCAACGGTCAGCTCAGCGTAATGCTCAAACCCGAAAAGGAAACCGTAACGGCAGAAATGGCGGATATTCAGAACGAAACCAAGGGTTTGCTTTGTATGGTGGTCAATGACGGCAAATTCCTCAAGCGTGCGTTCAAAGAATGTGATATGAACGAGGAGAAAATATTCGGTATACTTGAAAGGGAGCAAACGCCGATTGACGAGGTTCTTTTTATGGTGGCGGATAAAGAGGGGAATTATACCATTGTAAAAAAGGATGAGTACAGATGAAAAGAATAATCGGCGCAATAGTAATTCTTGCTGTAATTTTCGGCACGTCAATAGGTATTAACCATAAGCTCAACGATAATATTGAAAAGATGACCGCCGTTGCCGCAGAGGGCAGAGACTATGCGAAAAAATACGGCAGAACCGATCCTCGGCTTACGGAAAAAATTGTCGGAACATGGGACGGTATGAGTATTTTTATGGCTGCTTTTCTTCCTCACGGGGAGCTTGACGGGATCGAAATAGGCTTTATGAATATCCCGGACTATGAGGATCAAGAGCTTACAGACGAGTATCTTGAATCGCTGAACGAATGTATCAACCGACTTGAGCATATAAAAGAAAGTGAAAAAGTAACCTTTAAAAATATTTTCTGATTGGCACAAATCACCGTTTGCATTCATATTGACAAAGTATTAACAATATGATAAAATCAGAATGCAAACGGAGGTGATCTAATGCTGTGGGTATGGATCGGTCTGATCGTTGTAACGGCGGCGGTTGAAGCGGCAACAGTCCAGCTTGTTACCGTTTGGTTTGCAGTCGGCGGTGTCGCAGGTCTTATCGCATATGCGGCAGGTCTTGAAATTTGGCTGCAAATTTTGATTTTTGCCATTGTTTCGGCTGTTGCTCTTGCAGTTACGAGACCGCTTGTGAAAAAGTTTACAAACGGTCGGAGGATGCCTACGAACGCAGACCGCTTCATCGGCGAAAAAGCCGTTGTGACGGAAAAAATTGAAAATGATCTTTCAAAGGGAGCTGTTAAGATAGGCGGACTTGAGTGGACTGCAAGATCGGTTGACAGCGAAACGGCGGAGGTCGGAGAACAGGTCACGGTCGAAGCGATCGAAGGTGCAAAGCTTATTGTCAGAAAATAAGGAGGAATATTTATGAGCCCTGTTGGAATCGGTGTATTGGTATTTTTGATTTTATTTATTGTTGCATTGATAATCACAAACGTAAAAATTGTTCCCCAGTCGAGAGCTTATGTTGTTGAGCGTCTCGGCGCATACAGAATGACGTGGCAAACGGGTATACACTTTAAAATCCCGTTTTTTGAGAGAATTGCAAAGAATGTTTCTCTCAAGGAACAGGTTGTGGATTTCCCGCCTCAGCCTGTTATCACCAAGGACAACGTCACAATGCAGATTGATACGGTAGTTTTCTATCAGATAACCGATCCCAAGCTTTATGCTTACGGAGTTGAAAATCCGATTTCGGCAATCGAAAATCTCACCGCAACAACCCTGCGTAACATTATCGGTGAGCTTGAGCTTGACCATACTCTCACTTCGAGAGATACGATCAACGCAAAGATCAGAGGTATCCTTGACGAGGCTACCGACCCGTGGGGTATAAAGGTCAACAGAGTTGAGCTGAAGAACATTCTTCCACCGCCCGAAATTCAGGACGCAATGGAGAAGCAGATGAAAGCGGAGCGTCAGAGACGTGAGGCGATCCTCCGAGCCGAGGGTGAAAAGGCAAGCAAGGTGCTTGTTGCCGAAGGTCAGAAGGAGTCGCAGATCCTTGCCGCCGAGGGTGACAAGAGAGCCGCAATTCTTCACGCAGAAGCAGTCAAGGAAGCAAAGATCCGTGAGGCTGAGGGTGAGGCAGAGGCTATACTCAAAATTCAGCAGGCCGAGGCAAAAGCGATCGAGCTTATCAACCAGTCAAATCCGGGAGACGGATATCTCAAGATCAAGAGCCTTGAAGCCTTCGCAAAGGCGGCGGACGGACAGGCGACCAAGATCGTTGTTCCCTCGGAAATTCAGGGACTTGCAGGACTTGCAACAGGTGTTATAGAGACTGTAAAGAAATAATAAAATCATTGCAGAAATAAAATTTTTCTCCTTCGCTTTATTTAAGCGGAGGAGTTTTTGATGTCAGACTTTAGACGATACCGTTTTATAATTCGATGATATCTTTAGCGGTAGGAATAATATATCGGGGGGAGATTTTTATTTGATTGTTGATTTTGCCGTGTGATGATGTTATTATAAGTATATAAAAAATTTAGGGGGATAATCATGGCTGACAAATCAAAGACGGGCAAGCTTTCGGGGCGGCTCCTTTTCAACCTGATTTTATTCGGTCTTATCGGACAGATAGCGTGGAATGTTGAAAATATGTATTTCAACACCTTCCTTTACAATTCAATCTACAAGGGTGCTTCTCAGGCGGCAATAGACGGCTCAATCAATGTTATTGACGCCGTCAGCAAGATGGTTGCCTATTCGGCGATCACCGCTATGCTCACAACGCTGATTATGGGTGCGCTCAGCGACAGGAAAGGCTCAAGAAAACGCTTTATTTCTGTCGGTTACATAATCTGGGGAGTTATTATCGGCGGCTTCGGCATTATTTCAAGGGACAATGTTTCCGCTCTTTTCGGTATAAGCGACGCCGCAAAGGTTCTTACGACTACCGTGTGGATAGTTATTGTTTTGGATATGGTTATGACCTTTGTCGGCTCGACCGCAAACGACGCCTGCTTCAATGCGTGGGTTACGGACTCGACCACAAACCGCAACCGTGCGACTGCCGAAAGCGTGCTTGCCTTTATGCCTATGGCGGCTCTCGGTCTTGTGTTTGCCCTCGGAGGTGTTCTCCTTGCGGGGGACAATGTGCAGAAAAGCTACGAATATTTCTTCCTTATCCTCGGAGCTGTCGTATTTGTCTGCGGTATTATCGGACTTTTTACTCTCAAGGACGTTCCGAAAACCGTTGATAATTCCGGAAGCTTTTTCAATGATCTTATTTACGGTCTTAAACCCTCCGTTATCAGGGAAAACTCAAAGCTTTATCTCACCCTGCTTGCGGTCTGTGCTTATTCCATCGCATTTCAGGTTTTCTTCCCTTATCTGATAATCTATCTCCAGCACAGTCCCGACGGATTTTTCAGCGGCGACTCTTTGCAGATTACACCTGCGTTGATTGCCGTTGCGCTGATAGCCGTTGTTGCGATGGTCGTCGGCATAATTCTTGTCGGAAAGCTTGCCGACAAATACGGCAAGAACAAGCTTGTAATTCCGATGCTCATTCTCTTTGTTGCAGGACTGACGGTGCTTAATTTCGCACACGATCTCAAGCTCCTGATTATCGGCGTTGTACCGACTGCGATCGGCTACTGTCTTCTGGGAATTATGCTGAATGCCGCCGTCAGGGACTTTACGCCCGAAAGCAAAACAGGTCTTTTCCAAGGGGTAAGAATGATTTTTGCCGTAATGATACCGATGGTTGTCGGACCGTATGTCGGCAAGAAAGCAATCTTCAGTTCAGGCGTTTATTACACCGACGATTACGGTGTTTCTCAGATCGTTCCGTCCTCATCAATGTTCCTATATTCGGCGATCGTCTGTGCTTTTGCCGTAATTCCGATAGTAATAATACTCTGCAAGGGCGGATTTTCCGTTGCTCAGAAGAAAAAAGAACAATAATGCAAAAATAAGGCTCGGACGTCGAGTCTTATTTTTTTACTGTTAAAGATATTAAAATTAAATATGTATTTTTGTATATAAGGCCGATTTTTCAGGCGTGAAACCATAATTCAGTTGACAATTTGCTGTTTTGTAGTATAATACAATAGTCATTTTGCGGAGTGGAATAATGTGCCTTTTCAGGTTTATTCAACCGCATTTATCAAACAATATATCCGAGAGGTTATGTCGATGATATCCGTTGTTCTTGCGGCATATAAAGGCGAAAAGTATATATACGCTCAAGTCGAGTCAATTTTAAAGCAGTTAGGCGAGAACGATGAGCTTATTATTTCCGACGACTTTCCTTCAGGCAAAACCAAGGAGAGCATCTCGGAGCTGATGAGCCGTGACAAAAGGATCGTGTATATAAACGGTCCGGGCAGGGGAGTTGTCGCAAATTTTGAGCTTGCCATCTCCGAGGCTCGGGGAGATTTTATCTTCCTTTCCGATCAGGACGACGTATGGCTTGAAGGCAAGGTCGAAAGGGTTGTCCGTGAGCTTGAAGGCGGAGCCGATCTTGTGCTTCACAACGCCGATATTACCGACGGCGAGCTTAACAAAACGGGCGAGACTTCCTTTGAACTGAACAGAACAAAAACAGGTTTATTTAACAATATAATCAAAAATTCATATCAGGGCTGCTGTATGGCTTTTCGTTCGGAGCTGAAGAAATTCATTCTTCCTTTTCCGAAGAAGTTGCCTATGCACGACCAGTGGATAGGTTTGATGGCGGAGAAGCACGGCAGAGTCAGCCTTATTGACGAACCGCTTATTCTTTACAGGCGGCACGGAGGTAATGTTACGGGCGGCGGAAGCGGCATACTGACGAAGATCAAATGGAGAGCGGAAATTATTTTTGCTGTTCTCGGACGCTGAGCATTGCTTAAATAACGGAAAGTAGGTTAGTATATGTATAATATGGTTACGGGAAGTATCGTTACTTACAACAATATTTCCACCATAGCCAAAACTCTGGAAACTCTTTTCGGAGAGACAAAAGATATTGACTTCAAGCTTTATGTTTTGGATAACGGATCGAGCGACGGAACGCCCGAATATATTGAGAAGAATTATCCCGATGTTACTGTTATCAGAAGCGGCAAAAACGTCGGCTTCGGTGCAGGACATAATATTATCATAAATCAGGTTGAGTCGAAGTATCATGCGGTTATAAATCCAGATATCGTACTCACTCAGAATGCCGTCAAGAAAATGGCGGATTATATGGACGGTAATCCCGAAATCGGTCTGCTTTCACCGAGGATTTGTTTCCCCGAC
Organism: Clostridiaceae bacterium; assembly: GCA_016292785.1. Classification (GTDB taxonomy): domain Bacteria; phylum Bacillota; class Clostridia; order Oscillospirales; family Acutalibacteraceae; genus CAG-488. Next base: position 14,915 of record JAEDFL010000003.1, read on the forward strand.
GGCAGAGATCAGATTCTCGGCAAGCGTAATCCGCATCTCAAGTATCTTGTTGCAAGCCGACTCAGGGGAGACGAGCCGAGCAAGCTGTTAAAAGAGTATGCTATGCTCGACTGCGACCTTTCAAAGCCCACGGAGATTGAGAATGCCACCGGATGTTTTATGTTCATCCGTACAGATGTTCTTAAAAGTATCGGTGGATTTGACGACGGATTTTTTATGTATTTTGAGGACGCCGACCTCGCAAGGCGTATCAACGAGGTTTCCAAATGCGTTTATTATCCCGACGCAGTCGTCAATCACGTCTGGGGCAGGGACAGCAAACGCAATTTCAAGCTTATGCTTGTCCATATCAATTCGATGTTAAGATATTTCCGCAAGTGGAAAACGATATGAGGTGATACAATGGCAGAGGAAAAAGCTAAAAGACTTCCGTTAAAGCAGTATGCTAAAAACGCCTATAAATACAGATATCTGATGCAGGAGATAGTTCGCAAGAACGTAAAGCTTCAGTACAGAAATTCATTTCTCGGAATTTTCTGGACGATGCTCCAGCCGTTTCTTACGATGCTTGTTCTTGTTTTTATCTTCACGAAGATCTTCGGTAAAGCCAATGACGGTGTTGTCTGCTATCCTGTTTATCTTCTCACGGGACGTCTGCTTTACGAGTTTTACACCCAGGCAACAAATAGGGCTATGAGATCGATCCGTAACTCCGCTTCGGTGCTCAAAAAGGTATATGTTCCTAAATATATTTATCCGATTTCAAACGTATTTTCAACATTCATTACTTTTTTGATCTCCCTGCTTGTGCTTGTTCTTGTAATGGGATATTTCCTGATTAAGAATCAGTTCACCATGCAGTATCCCGATCTTCACCTTTCGTGGTATATTTTGCTTGCGTTTGTTCCGATAATTCTCCTCTGCGTTTTCAGCACGGGAGTCGGTCTTATCCTCTCTGTTCTGAATGTTTATTTCAAGGATATTGAATACATTTACAGCGTTATTACGCTTATGCTTTTCTATGTTACTCCGATTATGTACAGTCTTAAAACCCTTGCAAGAAGCGGAGTAAATTCAATCGTAATGAGAATTCTTATGCTTAATCCGCTATACAGCATACTTGAAATGTTCCGTTCCTGTGTTCTTTACGGTTCTATGTGGAACTGGAATCATTTCCTTTACGCTTTTGGAATATCACTGTTTTCGCTTGCTGTCGGACTTTTCGTATTCTACAAGCATCAGGACAGATTTATCCTTTATATTTGAGAGGTGGCACATTTTTTATGGGACAGCCTGCGGTTGAGGTTAAGAATGTCAGTATTCTTTTCAATCTTAATAAAGAAAAAGTTGATAATTTAAAGGAATATTTCGTAAAGCTCATTACCCACAAGCTTATGTTTACGGAGTTCTGGGCGCTCAGGGATATTTCTTTCACCGTTGAAAAGGGCGAAAGGCTTGGAGTTCTCGGCTTCAACGGAGCCGGAAAGAGTACCTTGCTCAAAACCGTTGCCGGAGTGCTCAAGCCGACTAAAGGCTCTGTCAAAGTTCACGGTGTCATTGCGCCCTTGCTTGAATTGGGAGCAGGCTTTGACAGCAACTATTCCGGCAAGGAAAATATTTTCCTTTACGGTGCTACAATGGGTTATTCGAGGAAGTATATCGAAAGCAAGTATGACGAGATCGTCGAGTTTTCCGAATTGAAGGATTTCATTGACGTTCCGGTTAAGAACTATTCCTCCGGTATGAGAGCAAGGCTCGGATTTGCTATTGCGACGGCTGTTGAGCCTGAGGTTCTTATTCTTGACGAGGTGCTTTCCGTCGGTGATGCAAAGTTCCGTCAAAAGAGCGAGAACAAGGTCAGAAGTATGTTTGATAAGGGTGTTACCGTTCTTTTTGTTTCTCACAGCACCGAGCAGGTCAGACGGCTTTGCGACAAGGCTATCATACTCCAGAAAGGTCAGATCATCGCTTCGGGAGAGGTAAACGAGGTCTGCGACAAATATGATCAGATGGTCAAGAAAAAATAATTGTTTAGGGAATAAGGAATACGGGAGCGGCGTATGAAAAAAGTATTCTATTTTATATATGCTGTGATTTTCAATTTTTTCAGCATATTTCCTTTAAAAAAGAATAAAGTTGTTTTTCTTTCTCCGCACAACGAGAATTTCAACGACAGTCTCGGTGCTGTTATGGAGGAAGTCATCAGGCGTGACGAATTTCGAGTTGTCCTTATTTCGGGCAGGGATCTGAAGCTTGATCGTTCCGGTGTGAAAAAAACTGTTTCGAGCGTCGGCAGGGCGATTTCTTTTTTCACCGTCAAGGCATATCATCTTGCAACGGCGCATTATGTTTTTCTGAACGATAATTTTATGCCGATGGGCAAGCTTTGTTTCAAGAAGAACGCTGTGATTACTCAGCTCTGGCACGCAGAGGGTGCTTTCAAGAAATTCGGTCTCGATATCGAACAGCCCGAGGACGTCAGAGAGCTTGAAAAAGCGGGCAACGCAAAGCTTACATATGTTGTCTGCTCATCCGAAGAGGTTGCGCCGATCTATGCAAACGCATTCGGTGTTTCCGATTACAAGGTTCTTCCGCTCGGCTCGGCAAGACTTGATTGGTTCGGTAAGGAAATAAATAACGATCGTCTCAGAGCCGATTTTGACAAAAAATATCCAATGTGCAGGGGCAAACAGCTTGCGCTTTATGCTCCGACCTTCAGGGATAATACGGCGGACGACGAGAGGATACTTGAAAACTTTGATGTTACTGCTTTCAATGAGCGTTTCGGTGACAAATACGCTCTTTTGATAAGGCTTCATCCGCAGGTACATTCAAACGTTGACATACCTGACGGAGCGGTTGATGTCTGCGATTACGACAACGTTACGGAGCTAATGCGGCTTTGCGACTTCCTGATAACCGATTATTCTTCGATCTGTATGGATTTTGCAATTCAGGATAAACCCGTTTATTTCTACGCTTTCGACCTTGACCGATACGAAATGGACAGATCGTTCTACTTCGATTATGAATCCTACGTTCCCGGTCCTGTCGCAAAGGATTTTCAGACCTTGCTCAACCTTATCAACAGCACGGTTTCCGAAACATATCGGATGAGAAGATACGATTTCAATTATTCCAATTTCGGAACGCCCGACGGAAAAGCGGCTCAACGCATTGTTGACAGGATAATTTATAACAAATAAACATATTTATTAGCTTTCAGCCTCCCTTTTGGGAGGCTTTTTTACGGAATAAAATATAATTCAAAAACAGAACTAAACTTTAGTACAAATATTACAGTCTGAATAAAAAATTCCCTAAATAACCCTTAAATAATATATTAAAATATATAAATGTTAGAAAATCTATGTGAATCATTGAACAGTATTGTACGGATTTATAATTGTATGATACAATTTCGGTCAACGGTAGAGGAGTGTATCTTTTTACGGTTAATTGTGCAAATTCTTTTTTCTAAACTGGAGGCCTCGGTATGAGAAAAAAACTCGGCAAAATCGGTAAAAGCCTGTTAAGCGTTGTACTCTGCTTAACTATGCTTTTGACTACATTCTGCTTCTTTGATATCGGATCGGTGGTATCGGACGCTGTGGTCGTAGTGCCATCACCATCAATTACCCCGACGGAAGCAGCAACGGATCAGGTGATTTTTTACGTTCCGGAGATTATCTATCTGACACCGACAACAGCTTCAACGTCAAGCTTCCAGTATGAGCTTGATGTTACAACTGATTCGAACAACAACTATGTTCCGAACGGAGCTTACAGTGCAATCGGAGCGAATGATTCGACGATATATTTCTCCTATGCAAACGCTTCGAATATTTCGCTGAGCTACGCTTGGTACGACAATTCATCGGTTGATCTGAATATAAAACTTACCACTTCCTCAACGGGTACGGAGCTGAAAGGTAAGATCACGAGCGGTACAGCCGCATACTCCTCCGGTACGACTCGGTATATCTGGTGGACTGTTACATATACCGACACAGTCGATCATATTGTAAAAACCGTCAATCAGATGACCGGTGTTTATTCACCGCTTGTTAATACAATTCTCGGCTTGACTGATAGCTATTCTTGGAAGGGTACAATTTCGCCTTCTCGTCGATATGCTCATGTAGGATCAGCTATTTTCGGTGTTAATAAAGTTACGTCAAACCATTATGCAAATACAATTTATCTCGGTTCAGATAAATTTGATTCATATTCCGGAGGTTCTGTTGACTGTCAGGGAACTTATATTCAAAAATCATTTCCAACTAAGGAGGCTCTTGTAAAATCCGGAAATCTGCCTGTACCTTATTGGTGTGTTGACCACGATTCATCGGGTATTACAGGTAACTCTCCCGGTAATTCTACAAAAACTAATCATCCTCATAATTATATAACTGAGAATCCATCAACGACTTCCGGTGCTTCCTGTTGGTATAGTAGAGACGAGAGCGATGATATTTATTACATCGGCGGATCGGGTACGGTTTTCTTTGACATCTCACGTCAGACACAATTTGCCGATGTTCCGAACTTCGAAATTTATACGGATATAATCGGTGTTAACGATACCGGAGATTTGAAGGCTCAATCTATTTATTACGGTGGATATTACACAGGAACAGCAGCAAACCTTACTACTTCGGGTAATGATTTTACTAAAGAAGTTGTTTATTTAGGTGATGATAAGGGCGGTTCTTCAAGATATACTGTTAAAGTAGGTAACGGTTTCCGCGGCTCGCCTTATGGCTGTACCAACGACAGCGACAGCGTTAAATATCAGACCGGGTCAAAAACAACATTCGAAAACGAAGCTCTTGTGAACGGTAAAGGTTTGGTAAACTATAGTCGTTCATCAATTAACCGTAACGGTAAAAACTGGTGGTGTTCCGCTGTAACAATAGCTACCTTTACAGGGGTTAACAAATCTTCTCTCCGAACCGAAATTGCTAACTGCATAAAATATTCAAACATTCTTCAGGATTGCTTCTATTCGACGAATAATAATCAGTATAAAGGTTATAAAACATCACTTGCAAACGCTATGAAGGCTCTTTGCACCGTGGATACAACAAGTATTTCCTATACTCCTTATAAAACATATGTTGAGAGCAACCTTCTCTCCTCAAGCGATAGCAGCAACTATGCTCGAGGCGGCTGTGAAAACGCAGGCGGATATCTTTTGCTCAAGCAGTACACGGCAAAGATTTTCCCGACCGCAACGAGCGATACCTATACTTTGAATACTCTTTCTGAAACAAGCTCTAAAATGTTCAGAACTCTTGACACACTCTCTGTCACCAAGGACACCTACACCGGTTATACTTATCACGGTCTTTCAAAGTGTCATCTTAACAAGAATACACAGACGACGAGTGACCCCACCACAGCACCTGTTGCGAAAAATGCTGTTTTCGGCAAACAACCAGGAGCTTCGTTGACAACATCGGAAATGGCTCTTTCTTCTTCGGGAACGAACACTTCCACGGGTGAGGTTATTGACACCTCCGCCGGTACTGTTAACAATAAGCACGCAACAATTGAGTCAAAGTATTACACATACTATTATCTGGCAAACACCTACAAAATAGAATACGACCTCAACGACCACAACGACCTCAACGACGCTACAGCCGGAACGAATGCGCCGACATCGGCAACATACGATGTGCCGTTTGCGGTAAGTCCTCCGACGAGGAGCGGCTACAAGTTTGTAGGCTGGACGGTAACAAGCGGACTTAACACTTCAACAGCGAAGTACGGCGACACGGAAAGTCCGTCTACTCCCGTATCGTCAAGTGACCTGAAATGCTGCCATACAACAAATGCAACAGAATCTTACGTATATTTCAGCAACCTTACACCTACAAACAACGGTTCTGTAACGCTGACGGCTAACTGGATCCCGATTCTTGATTTGAACTGGAAATTCAACGGAATCGATAACAATAACGGCGATAAAAGTAAAGCTATGGCAATCATCGAAATAAACAATACAGAGGTTGCCTCGGGAGTAGCTGATTTCTATGACGGAGTTGAACCCGGTTCAAAAGTCAAAATAAAAGTTTTTGTTGAGGACGGCTGGAGCTTCACAAATCCGACAACGAGCAACTATATTGAATTTACAATGCCGGCAACAACGACCGGTATAAGACCTGAACTCTGCTCCAAGTATACGGTAGTGTTCAACGGCAACGGCAATACGGGCGGCTCGACAGATCCACAGGCATTTATCTGGGGAACTGCTCAGAACCTGAACGCAAACGGCTTTACCAAGACGGGCTACACCTTTGCAAGCTGGAACACCGCCGCTAACGGCTCGGGCACGTCATACAGCGATAAGCAAAACGTAAACAGCCTGACGACCGATCTAAACGGAACGATTAACCTTTATGCTCAGTGGACGGCAAATACATATAATGTAATATATAACGGCAACGGAGCAACAAGCGGTAAAACGGATACTTCAACTCATACATATGGCGTTGCAAAGAATCTTACAGCTAACGGCTATAAAAGAGAATATACCGTAACGTACAATTACAACGGAAGCGGAGCGGCAAATACAACGGCTACCGCAACCGCAACATTCAACGGCTGGGCAACCTCCGCCACAGGAACAACGACGTATGAGAACGGACAAAGCGTAATCAACCTTTCAACCGGAGCGGATGTAAACCTCTATGCTAACTGGACGCTCAGCACGGTAACCCTGCCCAATCCCACACGCACGGGTTATACGTTCGGCGGCTGGTATTCCGAACCTGCATGCACAAACTTCGTAGCGAACGGCGGAGCAACCTATACGCCAACATCAACACTTACGCTTTATGCAAAGTGGACTCCGAAAACCTATACCGTAACTCTCAATCAGCAGAACGGTACGGGCGGCACAGAGAGCGTAACCGCAACCTACGACAGCGCAATGCCGGCGGCAACAATGCCGAAAAGGACAGGCTATACCTTTGTAGGTTACTTCACCGGCGAAAACGGAACCGGCACACAGTATTACAATGCCAACGGCACAAGCAAGATGAATTGGAATATTGCCGGCAATACAACGCTCTATGCTTACTGGACAAACAACACCTATACAGTAACCCTTGATCAGAAGGACGGCTCAGGCGGCACGGCAAGCGTACAGGCAACATATGGTGAGGCAATGCCGGCGGCAACAATGCCGAAAAGAACAGGCTATACTTTCGGCGGATATTACAGCAAAACAGGTACGCAGTATTACAAGGCTGACGGAACAAGCGCAAGAGAATGGGACGTTGCTTCAAACACAACGCTCTATGCAAAGTGGACTGCGAAAACCTATACCGTAACCCTTGATCAGCAGAACGGTACAGGCGTCACAGAGAGCGTAACCGCAACCTTTGACAGCGCAATGCCTGCGGCAACAATGCCGACAAGGACAGGCTATACCTTCGGCGGCTACTTCACAGGCACGAACGGAAGCGGAATACAGTATTACACCGCTTCGGGCGCAAGCGCAAACAACTGGAATATCGACAGAAATACAACGCTTTATGCAAAGTGGACGGCAAATACCTACAAGCTTACGTTTGATAAGCAGGGCGGAACAGGCGGAACAGATACCGCAACCGCAACCTATGACAGCGCAATGCCTGCGGCAACAATGCCGTCAAGAACAGGCTATACCTTCGGCGGATATTACAGCGGAACAAACGGAACAGGTACGCAGTATTACACCGAAAAAGGAGCAGGAATAGGCAACTGGAACCGCACCTCCGACACAACGCTCTATGCAAAGTGGACGGCAATAAGCTATACCGTTGCATATGATCTTGACGGAGGAACAGCAGGCGGAACATATCCGACAAGCGCAACCTACGACAGAGCATATCTTCTCTCTGCACCGAGCAGAAACGGCTGGACTTTCGCAGGCTGGATACTCCTTGACAGCGGAGCGAACTTCTCGACCGCAAAGTACGGCGACAACGCAACCGAGGTTCTGCTCAGCTTCGGTTCGGGTAAGAAAACAGCTATCGCAAGCGATATCTATTTCAAGAATCTTACCTCAACAAACGGAAACAGCGTAACGCTCAAAGCGATCTGGCAGAAGAAAGGTATAGTATACTTCAATTACCTCAACACAAGCTCGGTAAAGCAGACGACAACGGTTGACTTCTCATTCACAACCGACAGCCCATCAGTCGAGGTAAATATACCCAATGTTGCGTCAAGCGTTATATATGACGGAAGAACGTTCACGATGAGAGGCTGGAAACAGTCGTATCTTCCGAGCGATCCCGCAACGGTATCCTCTGACAGCACAACCGTAACAGTAGACAGTACAGGTTATACCGATGTCGGCGATGTATATGTAAATTACTATGCGATGTATGACTGTGACGTTACTCTTTCATACAATGTTAACGGAGGTAACTCGGCAGCTCCGGCATCGGAGAGCAAGAAGCAGTACATAAACCCGACTGACAAAACAGACGCTAATTCAATAGCATATACAACTCTGAGCTTCTCTGTAACCAATACCGTCCCGACTATTGAGAATGGAGATACTTTTATCGGATGGAGTACGATAAAGGACGGAACTGTAGAATATATTGGATCGTCAACAATTACGATTTACGTCAACACAACGTTTTATGCGGTATGGATTAAATCTGACTCGGCAGAAAAAGAGGCAGAAATCCAACAGTATACCAAAACGGTTGTTACCTACGGTTACAATACTATTACCAGAAAAGAGTTGACTTATACTCTCGAAGAAGCTTTGAAGAACTTGAAGCTTGACTTGGAGCTTGAGGATTACAATGCATATTCTAATAGTATTGAAGAGTACAATAAAGCAAAGCAGGAATATGTAGACAATCCCTCGTCAATCGAATCAATAAAGAGGTATCAGAAAGCGGTTGTTGCACTTAACAAAGCAACAAACACGCTGAGTGATAAATCAATAGTTTCCTCGTTCCTTGAAAATATGACAATAATATACAAGGATGGAGCGGAGACAAAGACGATAACGAATGCAAGCGTAAAGAATATCAATCTTAACCACTATTCAACAGCAACGCTGGATGTATTAAATCAGAACTATGTTGAGGCAAAGAATCTTCTTGAAGAGAAACTCCCGTCGCAGAGCAAATTGAATAAAAAAATTGTTGAGCTTGCAAAGAATTATACAAGCTATGACGATATAGGCAGTGAGCCGACGGTTGATTTCTATGAGACACCCGAAAAGGTTAAAACAATGCTTGAATCGGAAGAAGCGGTTGAAGCTGTAAACTATCTTAGAACGGATTACGGATATACATACTATTGTTATGTAAATAGCAAAACACCGATCGTATTCCTCAATGCTGTTGAAGAATCCGAAATCTTAAAATCGGAAATCGAAACCGCAAGCACTACTTCGACAAGACTTGGCTATCCGACACGTGCAACCGTAACATCAAGCGGCGGAGCAAGCGAGGTAACTACTAAGACCATAACTTCAAGCGACTATTTGAAGTATCTCGACATAGGAGAAGAAAAAGGAATTGGAATCGGAAGCAACTATTCCGGCTATGTTAACGGAATGCTTTTGACAGGTGAAGATTATTACAAGGCATATACTCAGATCAAGCTGTCTCCTGTTTTCACCTCCGATAAACAGGAAATAGTATACACCATCAAGGCGACAGATGATGCACTTGTATGGAAAACGCAAGATGATAAAGGCAATAAGATTGATCCGGTTTTAACAGAAGGTATCAACTATGCCACAACGGCGAATATGTCCGGCGAAACTTCGACCGGTGTGAGCAAGACAGCAACAGTATCCGAGCCGTCAAAGGGTGTAACGATTTGCTTCAGCTATCATAATCCCGGAAACAGCTTTGATGTATCCGGAGACGCTGTGAATAATGATACATGGCTTAAACAGTATCATTTGTTCAGATCGTCAGGCGGAGCAAGCAACTGGGAGCTTCCGAGACCTCATAATTTCATCAATATGAAGACCGGAAACCCGTACGATACATATTTTGTAAATGACGATTCCCTTGGAATTTCAGACAACGGATCATTCTTCTTTACGTTCAAGCTGGGAGACAGCATAGACCTCAAAACAAAGAAGGTATTGGCTGACGGAAATATAGGATATCTTCCGACGCTCAATACTAAGGATCCTAAAGTAATTGCAGCCGCAATCAAGGATGGAACAATTTCCTTCAGCAGCCTGAAAGCCTGCCAATACACGGGAACAAAATCATATTATAAGGTTCTTGAAAACGGCGAATACGAAAGGGATGGAAAAGATAAGATAAAAGTATATTACGACGGAACAGGATACGGATTCTTCCAGTGGCCAAAGGCAAATATATGGTCAGTCAACTATTATCCGGCATCGGGAGCATATACATACGTTCATCTTGTAGACAGATGGGGTAACTCGGTAGATAGAGTTATTGGAGTTGGCTTGCAGGATGCCAGGGATGTTTCAATGCAAACCAATGAGTTGGGATATACTATACTTGAGGACGGCGGAAGCGGAATTGATACGCTGAGCCTGAATTCAAGTAATTTCGAAATCCTTGCAGACGAAACATCAACAATCGAGAACGATGTATTCACAACTCAGGGCAACACCGTCAGAATACAGACAGGTGAGGCTAACAAGGCTTACACTCTGACAATGACGGATAAGGCAACGAACTCATCAACTGCAACGGTCAAGAGTGATGAGAACGGAATCATCACCCTTAGCGTTGAAGATACTGCATATGAAAACGGAGTTTACACCTTTATGCTCAACTCGATAGAGGTCAACCTCTACGACGGAGTTAACACAGATAAGCACGTTCTCAGCGTATCAGGCGACGAGGTTGACGAGGGTGAAGCGGCTCAGATAACCGTCACGACAAAGGGCGATGTATCAAAGCTCAGATTCACCGACGAAAGCGGCAACACTTCGACAGTTTCAAGCTTCGTACAGAATGACGACGGAACAAGAACATGGACGTTCGCAAAGGCAAGACCTGCCGGCGAATATACCTACAGGATCACCGTCAAGGTCGGTTACGAATGGCTTGACGAGGGCGATACCGCAGCTCTGATCTTCAACGAGAGAATACTCGACAGCGGCAAGGTAAGAAGCGCCGAGTATGACGAAGAAACGGGACTTTACAAGGTAACGTTTGAGGGCAGAGCGACAAAGGTACAGTTTGTATCCGAGGACGGAATGACGAGGACATACACAAGATATGCCGAAGCGGTCAAGAGCATAAAGACCTATGACGCTGACGGAAACGAAGTCAACGACACGGCAAGAACTCTCGACCACGAGGTATGGTATGTCGAAGCCAAGCTCTATTCGGGACAGAACTACACCGTAGTCGGCAAGTTTGAAGCAGGCTGGAACAGAGCCGAGGACTCAACCTCAACCGTAACAGCTAAATAACCGAATAACAGCAAAAGCAGTAAAACAAATTAAAACGACCGTAAGCAACCTATAAAAGGCTCTGCTTGCGGTCGTTTTAGATTCTAAACTTTAGACAATATTATTTCAAAGTTTTATGAAACCTTCCAAGGCTTCCCCTTGAGGGGAAGCTCCGCCAAAGGCGGTGATGAGGTGGAAAGGTAGACTTTAGACTTTAGACGTGGAGAGTTAAAAGTTTGCAGAAACCAATTCAGCCTCACCTTGTCGCAAGGTAGCTGAAAAGTTTCGGCAAAATTTGGAGCGATGCGGTCTAATATCTAACATCTAAAGTCTACAATCTTATTTGGGGAAGGCTGAAATAGACTTTAGATTTTATACGATAAAGCTTTAAAGCTTGCAGAAACCTTAAAGCCTCTATTGCTTCAAGTGAAATCGATAAGCATTCATAGGCGTTAACTGTTACCAATAATCAAAAAAATAGGCAACAAATAATTTTAAATAAAAAACTTATAAACAAAAACAAATGGACAAGATGATATAAGCAATATACTGATAATCAATAAATAACTAAAACAACCATGTCGAAAGATTAGTGAAAAATCTTTCTGTGTGTTTTATAATGCAATTTATAAAAAATTGAATATTTGAAATTTGGACTTTTTAAGTCATAAATTAGTTAAATTGAATTAACAATTATAAGAAAAATAACAAAGATAGTAAAAAAATTTCAATTATTGAATATTCAAAAGGTCGAAATTAAGCGTTTGAATATCATTCTTGTTGAAATATTGTTGCATCATTGTTATAATATTAAAGATAATAAAATGTAATATAATATCCAAAGGTATATTTCAATTCTTCAGATAATTTTTGGGAGGTAAAAAGGATGCGAAAGTATTTGAAAAAAATCGGAAGGAGCATACTGAGCAGTATTCTCTGTTTGACAATACTGATGTCGGGATTATGCTTTTTCGATATAGGATCGGTAATTTCCGAAGCTTTGATTGCAAAGTCATCTAACACTTTGGCTGCGGCAGGGTCATCAACAACATATCCTTCGGTATATTTTATAGTCCCCGAAGCTGTTTATTTGAAACCGTCGATTACGTCTCAATCTTCAAGTGAAAGTGCACAGTTTCAGTGGTTTGTTGGTCAGACTGCGACTTTTAATTCTTCAGCAAAGACCGTTTCTACAACAAAGCAAACCGGAGAGAATTCCTCAGGAAACCTGTATTTTTATTATGCAAATGCAAGCTCTGTCAGCATTTCTTTCAGATGGGTAAATTCAAGCCTTTCTAATTATTCATCAACCTCTGCAGGCTCCGGTGCATATATTAATGTCGGTGGATCGCAATTGAACTGTCAGAATTACAGTTCTACAGCGGCAAAGTCTTTTACATATTCAACAAATATGGTTACTGCGGCGCTGACTACCGCAAGCTATAGTCCGACACTTTCAACTTCGGAAACAGGATGTTATATTGAATGGCATGCAACATTTACGGATTCTGTTGACGGATATTCAAAAACAGTAACTGCATATACATATGTTTATAAGCCTGCAATTCAACCAGTAGGCGTTGGATTGAGAATTGAAAATACCGGTGGTTCTAATCATTATGGACAGGATCTTGCTTGGATTTCCGGAATTCATAGATTTAATACTGATGGAAGCAGATATCCTAATTCCAAGCTTGGAGTAAAAAATATTGTTCCGTTTTCATCGTCCAATTCTTCCGGAGTACAGCTTGGTGCTGCGGGAACTAAGTTATATGCTCAGTTTGCAAATTCTACAGTTGGTAATGGATATTTCTATTATACTGCAAGTAATAATGCGTGTTCAGATTGGCTAAATAATGACAGTAACAATACAAATCGTCCGTATACTGATTTTAAAACATTTAATTATGAAGACTATGAAGCCGGTGATGCGGGATTTTGGCTTAATAAGGATTCATCGTGTTATTTAGTTGTAACTGCTCCTACTTCAAAAATATATGTTGATGTAAGCCGTTATACGAATCTAAATCAAATTCCAAATCTTACAGCAGGACTAATGGTAACAGAGGATAAAGATTCTGATAGCAATAGCGGTGCATGGTATGTCGGTGATTGTACAGGTAAAACAGATTCTGTATCTGGCGGAGACTGGGAGCAGAACACTTATAATACTGCAAAAGCTTTATATAATAATTATAATACTACATTTGCATCTCAGGGTTCCTTTGATTCAAGAGGCGGTTATGAAGCTGAGGGAGTAAAATATAATGGCCCTATTAATATTTTGGTTGGAACAGATTCAGGCACATCAACATATAAAATAAGAGCAGCTTATCATAATAGACAGGGCGATGATGCCATTACAAACATTGGTATCATGCCTCTTGAAGTCATTGCAGACAACAAAGAGACTCTCCGTACTGCAGTTGAGAAAGCGAAAAACAATTTTGCTGTTCTTGGAATTTATAACAATTCATATAGCAGCTATTATTTTACCTTGACAGAATATACTAATTTCGTAAATCTTTATAAAGACGCCGAGCGTTATCTTACCGCAGTTGATAAACCGTTAAGCTCAATCAACTCATCCTATACTTCGGCAAGCGCTTTGGCTACTGCTCTTGAAAATGCGCTTAAAACTCTTCTGGCTGGCAATTCACTTGCAACCAAAACGGCTTACCAGTACAATGTAGGTCTTCGTCCGACATCAAACGGAACCTACGAGCTTATCAGCTTTTCGACAAAACAGCTTGACTATACTGCACGAGAAAATGTTACCTTTACGCCGGATTCAACCTGTCTCGGTTACAACAACTATCTCGGCTCAACAAAGGTTACTTCAGCTCAAGGCTCTACTTTCACAAACACCGGTGCATCGGTCTGCAGTATTTCCAATAATTTAGATAGCATCAAATCAACTCTTATTTCATCATCAAATACTAAACAGTATTCTTCAACAATTTCGGGCAGTATTCTAACGATAGGTAATCCAAATTCCGAGCATACCACAAAGCCGAAAACCGTCAGTGCCACCTCAAGCGGTTATGCCTCCGAGATAACTTATAATTACACTGCGGCGGCTAAGGATATTGCTATCTATATGATAAGCTTCTATGTCGGAAACACCTACACGGTAAACTACAACCTCAACGGCGGTACAGCCGAAACGAATGCGCCGACATCGGCAACATACGATGTGCCGTTTGCGGTAAGTCCTCCGACGAGGAGCGGCTACAAGTTTGTAGGCTGGACGGTAACAAGCGGACTCGACACTTCAACAGCGAAGTACGGCAACACGTCAAGTCCGTCTACGGCGTTATCTTCAAGTACAACGAAGTGCTACAACACCTCGAACTCAACAGGCTCGGATGTATATTTCAGCAACCTTACGCCTACAAACAACGGCTCGGTTACGCTGACGGCTAACTGGATTCCGATTCTTGATTTGAACTGGAGATTTAACGGAACTGCTAACAATAACGGCGATAAAAGTAAAGCTGTGGCAATCATCGAAATAAACGAGACAGAAGTTGCCACGGGAGTAGCTGATTTCTATGACGGAGTTGAACCCGGTTCAAAAGTCAAAGTGTATGTTACTATAAAAGAGGACGGCTGGAGCTTCACAAATCCGAAAAATCCGCCAAATGGTAACTATATTGAATTTGATATGCCGACGACTACATATTCCGTAATACCGGAACTCTGCTCAAAGTATACGGTAGTGTTCAACGGCAACGGCTATACGGGCGGCTCTACAGATTCACAGGAATTTGTCTGGGGAGATGCTCAGGACCTGAACGCAAATGGCTTCGTCAAGGAAGGTTACACCTTTGCAAGCTGGAACACCGCCGCTGACGGCTCGGGCACGTCATACAGCGATAAGCAAAACGTAAACAGCCTGACGACCGATCTAAACGGAACTGTAATTCTCTACGCTCAATGGTCGGCCAAAACTATTACGCTTAAATATGACCTTAACGGAGGAACAAGCACAACTCCTGCCGACAGTACATTCAAATATGATTCTTCGGTAACAACTGCGGCTACTCCGACGAGAGAGCACACAATAACTTATAACGCTAACGGTGGAACGGTTTCACCGGGATCTGCAAAAGCTACCTACAATTTCACCGGTTGGAAGAGCAGCGTGAACAGCACGGTATACAATTCTGCAACGGCATACACAGACAGCTTCGGTGCAACGGGCGGAAGTGTTACTCTTACCGCACAATGGAACGGCGGAGTTGTAACTCTCCCGAACCCGACCAGAACAGGTTACTCGTTTGCCGGCTGGTACGATGCGGCATCAGGCGGTAATAAGATAGGCGATGCAGGTGCAAGCTATACCGTGACCGCAAACAAGACTGTCTATGCGCATTGGACAGCCAACAAGTATACAGTCACCTTTGATCAGCAGAACGGCTCAGGCGGCTCGGCAAGCGTAATCGCAACCTATGACAGCGCAATGCCTGAGGCAACGATGCCGTCAAGAACAGGCTATACGTTCAAGGGCTATTTCACAGGCACAAACGGAACCGGCACACAGTATTACAATGCCGACGGCACAAGCAAGATGAATTGGAATATTGCCAAAAATACAACGCTCTATGCTTACTGGACAAACAACACCTATACCGTAACCCTTGATCAGAAGGACGGCTCAGGCGGCACGGCAAGCGTACAGGCAACATATGGTGAGGCAATGCCGGCGGCAACAATGCCGAAAAGAACAGGCTATACTTTCGGCGGATATTACAGCAAAACAGGTACGCAGTATTACAAGGCTGACGGAACAAGCGCAAGAGAATGGGACGTTGCTTCAAACACAACGCTCTATGCAAAGTGGACTGCGAAAACCTATACCGTAACCCTTGATCAGCAGAACGGTACAGGCGTCACAGAGAGCGTAACCGCAACCTTTGACAGCGCAATGCCTGCGGCAACAATGCCGACAAGGACAGGCTATACCTTCGGCGGCTACTTCACAGGCACGAACGGAAGCGGAATACAGTATTACACCGCTTCGGGCGCAAGCGCAAACAACTGGAATATCGACAGAAATACAACGCTTTATGCAAAGTGGACGGCAAATACCTACAAGCTTACGTTTGATAAGCAGGGCGGAACAGGCGGAACAGATACCGCAACCGCAACCTATGACAGCGCAATGCCTGCGGCAACAATGCCGTCAAGAACAGGCTATACCTTCGGCGGATATTACAGCGGAACAAACGGAACAGGTACGCAGTATTACACCGAAAAAGGAGCAGGAATAGGCAACTGGAACCGCACCTCCGACACAACGCTCTATGCAAAGTGGACGGCAATAAGCTATACCGTTGCATATGATCTTGACGGAGGAACAGCAGGCGGAACATATCCGACAAGCGCAACCTACGACAGAGCATATCTTCTCTCTGCACCGAGCAGAAACGGCTGGACTTTCGCAGGCTGGATACTCCTTGACAGCGGAGCGAACTTCTCGACCGCAAAGTACGGCGACAACGCAACCGAGGTTCTGCTCAGCTTCGGTTCGGGTAAGAAAACAGCTATCGCAAGCGATATCTATTTCAAGAATCTTACCTCAACAAACGGAAACAGCGTAACGCTCAAAGCGATCTGGCAGAAGAAAGGTATAGTATACTTCAATTACCTCAACACAAGCTCGGTAAAGCAGACGACAACGGTTGACTTCTCATTCACAACCGACAGCCCATCAGTCGAGGTAAATATACCCAATGTTGCGTCAAGCGTTATATATGACGGAAGAACGTTCACGATGAGAGGCTGGAAACAGTCGTATCTTCCGAGCGATCCCGCAACGGTATCCTCTGACAGCACAACCGTAACAGTAGACAGTACAGGTTATACCGATGTCGGCGATGTATATGTAAATTACTATGCGATGTATGACTGTGACGTTACTCTTTCATACAATGTTAACGGAGGTAACTCGGCAGCTCCGGCATCGGAGAGCAAGAAGCAGTACATAAACCCGACTGACAAAACAGACGCTAATTCAATAGCATATACAACTCTGAGCTTCTCTGTAACCAATACCGTCCCGACTATTGAGAATGGAGATACTTTTATCGGATGGAGTACGATAAAGGACGGAACTGTAGAATATATTGGATCGTCAACAATTACGATTTACGTCAACACAACGTTTTATGCGGTATGGATTAAATCTGACTCGGCAGAAAAAGAGGCAGAAATCCAACAGTATACCAAAACGGTTGTTACCTACGGTTACAATACTATTACCAGAAAAGAGTTGACTTATACTCTCGAAGAAGCTTTGAAGAACTTGAAGCTTGACTTGGAGCTTGAGGATTACAATGCATATTCTAATAGTATTGAAGAGTACAATAAAGCAAAGCAGGAATATGTAGACAATCCCTCGTCAATCGAATCAATAAAGAGGTATCAGAAAGCGGTTGTTGCACTTAACAAAGCAACAAACACGCTGAGTGATAAATCAATAGTTTCCTCGTTCCTTGAAAATATGACAATAATATACAAGGATGGAGCGGAGACAAAGACGATAACGAATGCAAGCGTAAAGAATATCAATCTTAACCACTATTCAACAGCAACGCTGGATGTATTAAATAAGAACTATGTTGAGGCAAAGGGACTTCTTGAAAACAAACTCGAGGATCAGAGCAAGATTAACAGTTGTGTTGTTGAGCTTGCAAAGAATTATACGAGCTATGACGATATAGGCAGTAAGCCGACGGTTGATTTCTATGAGACACCGTCTTCCGTGGCTGCAATGCTCGGTGAAAGCAGTGATGTTGAAGCCGTAAACTATGTATATTCCGGCAAGGGCGGCTATACATATTACTGCTATGTCAATAGCAAGAAACCGACTGTTGTTCTCAATGCGGTTGAAAAATCTGCAATCGTAAAAAAGACTAATGATGATTCTAAAGACACTGAATCAACGCTTGATACTGCTTCAACGGGTGGCACAACTTCAACGAGATCGGCTTATCCGACGAGAGCAACCGTAACATCAAGCGGCGGAAAAAGCGAGGTAACAACGAAGCAACTTGCTTCGAGCGACTATTCGAGTTATCTCGACGAAGGAAAAGGAATCGGAAGCAACTATTCCGGATATGTCAACGGAAAGCTTCTGACGGGCAAAGAGTATTACAGCGCATATACGCAGATCAAGCTGACGCCCGAGCTTTCCTCCGACAGACAGGAGGTAGTTTACACAATCAAGGCGACAGATGACGCACTTGTAAAGACTACCGGAGGCAACACCTTTGCAACGGATATCAATTATGCCGCAACGGCGAATATGTCGGGTACAACTGCTAACAACTCCGCAAAGCAGACAACGGCAATCTCAGATCCCTCGATGGGAATCACGATCTGTTTCTGCTATCACGATCCGGGCGACAGCTTTGATGTAGTCGGAGATACAACCGGAAAAGATACATATGCAAATCTCTATCATTTGTACAGATATTCCGGCGGAGCAAGCAACTGGGAGCTTCCTAAGGCAAACGACGGAGTATATACTGTCTACGACGATACTTACGGACAGACCGACAGAGGTTCGTTCACATTCACCTTTAAATACGGTTCAGAAAACAGCTTCAATATACAAGAAAGAACTGATGAAAAAGGTAATACGGTTTACTTGGGATATGATATAACGCTCAACACCATTGATCCCGGTGAGATAGTAAAATATCTGTCGAACGAGGAAAACTTTAACAAGGTTAAATCTTGCACCTTCAGAGGAACGAAGTACACGTTGACCGATGAAAACGGACAAACCCTCAGAGATGAAAATAATAGGATAATATACTATGAGGACGGAATAGGCTTGGGCTATCAACCGTGGGGAACGAACTGGAGCTTCAGTTTTTATCCTCAATCCGAATCATATACTTATGTTCATCTTGTAGACAGATGGGGAAATACCGTTGACAAGGTTTTCTCTGCAGGAAAGCAAGATATTAATGGTGTAAAAATATACAAAATGAAGCTGGAAGGACAGTATAATGTCCAAGAAAACGGCGGAAGCGGAATTGATTCGCTATCACTCAATTCAAGCGGATTTGAAATTCTTACAGATGAAAATTCAACGCTTGAAAACAATGTATTCAGGACTTCGGGCAACACCGTCAGAATCAGCACCGGTGAAGCGAACAAGGCTTACACTCTGACGATGACGGATAAGGCGACTAACTCCTCAACCGCAACAGTCGAGAGTGATGAGAACGGAATCATCACCCTTAGCGTCGAAGATACTGCATATGAAAACGGAGTTTACACCTTCATGCTCAACTCGATAGAGGTCAACCTCTACGACGGAGTTAACACAGATAAGCACGTTCTCAGCGTATCAGGCGACGAGGTTGACGAGGGTGAAGCGGCTCAGATAACCGTCACGACAAAGGGCGATGTATCAAAGCTCAGATTCACCGACGAAAGCGGCAACACTTCGACAGTTTCAAGCTTCGTACAGAATGACGACGGAACAAGAACATGGACGTTCGCAAAGGCAAGACCTGCCGGCGAATATACCTACAGGATCACCGTCAAGGTCGGTTACGAATGGCTTGACGAGGGCGATACCGCAGCTCTGATCTTCAACGAGAGAATACTCGACAGCGGCAAGGTAAGAAGCGCCGAGTATGACGAAGAAACGGGACTTTACAAGGTAACGTTTGAGGGCAGAGCGACAAAGGTACAGTTTGTATCCGAGGACGGAATGACGAGGACATACACAAGATATGCCGAAGCGGTCAAGAGCATAAAGACCTATGACGCTGACGGAAACGAAGTCAACGACACGGCAAGAACTCTCGACCACGAGGTATGGTATGTCGAAGCCAAGCTCTATTCGGGACAGAACTACACCGTAGTCGGCAAGTTTGAAGCAGGCTGGAACAGAGCCGAGGACTCAACCTCAACCGTAACAGCTAAATAACCGAATAACAGCAAAAGCTGTAAAACAAATTGAAACGACCGCAAGCAACCTATAAAAGGCTCTGCTTGCGGTCGTTTTAGATATTGGATTTTAGGCTATTATTTAATCGCCTTGAATTTTGAAATCGGCGTGTCCGACGGATTGTAATTTTCAATATAATCCAGCAATTCGGCAGGGCAGTCGGAAATGAAATAAAGCTTCTTACATTCCTCTGCCATAAAATGATTGTCAATTCCGTTTTGAATGAATTTTTGCAGGCTATCATAATAACCGTTTGTATTGAGAATTGCGATCGGTTTATTGTGTCTATTCAGCTGTTTAAGCGTCAGTATTTCAAAAAATTCATCAAAGGTTCCTATTCCGCCCGGAGTAATAATAAAAGAATCGGAAAGCTCCTCCATTTTTTGCTTTCTTTCACGCATATTCTGAGGATAGATGAACTCGGTGCAGTTCTCAAAAAGTATGCCGTCAACATTGAAAAATTCCGGTGCAATACCGATGATTTTGCCGCCGAAGCGGTGAACTCCTCTTGCAACAGCGCCCATAAGTCCGTTTGCACCGCCGCCGAAAACAAGCCCGAAATTCCTTTTTGCCATTTCTTCACCGAGTATTTCTCCTGCGTCAATATAAGATTTTGCAATGGTTGCGCTTGATGCGCCGTATACACATATATTCATTTTGTCCTCCGATCAGTAGTTTTCATTAAAATATAATTCGATTTCTTTTTTTGTAATGCTTGCGTTGCCTTGCAACAGCTCGGCAGATCCGCCGCCCTTTCCGTTTAATGCAGCGGTAATATCTTTTGCTTTATTTGTCAGATCAATACATTTTGAAGCTATCGCAAAGCGGTAGCCTTTTTCATCGTCTCCGACAAAACCTGCACAAAGCTTATCTGTTTTTTCTGCTCCGCTTAATACAAGCTTGCGAAGATCGTTCATCTGAATTTCTTTTTCAAAGATAAGAATACAGTTATCGGTGTCACCTAAAGCTGACGATTTCAGATTTGTAATTTCTTTCTTTAATGCTGCAATTTCAGTTTTTAGCTGTCCGTGATCTTTCATCAGCTTTTCAAAAGCCTCGGCTGTTTCATTTTGCTTTGAACAAAGCTCAGCGGCAATCATACGAAGATTTTCGTATTTCTTTTCATAATCTTCAAGAGCGTCAGATCCGCAAAGCATATGAATACGTACTCCGCCTCGGTGACGGTTAAAGTCGAGTATTTTTATTATTCCTATTTCGCCGCTTGAATAAACATGGGGCGCACAGCAGGCGCAAGCATCATAACCCTTAACGGTTACTACCCTGACGTCCTCTGTCAGCTCAAGCTTGCTGCGGTAATCAAGATTTTTCAGCGTTTCTACATCGGGATACTCGCAGATAAATTCAACGTTTTTGTAAATCGCTTCATTTGCAAGCTTTTCGATACTCAATATCTGATCCCTTGTAAGCTCGCCGTTAAAGTCCACGGTCACACCATCGCCCATATGAAAGCCCACATTGTCAAAGCCGTAAAGTCGGTGAACTATGCCCGAAACGATGTGCTCGCCGGAATGATTTTGCATTCTTCTGAAACGCTTATCCCAATTTATTGAACAGTTGACTGTTGTTCCGATCTCTACTGCACCGTCCGAATAATGAACAATTTCCCCGTCAATAATCTGAACATCGCTGATAATGCGGTTGCCGATTTTGCCCGTATCGGCAGACTGTCCGCCGCCCTCAGGGAAAAATGCGGTGCTGTCAAGAATAATCTCAAAATATCCGTCTTTTTCACGGCAATCAAGAACCTTTGCCGTAAAATCCTTAATATGACTGTCTTTGTCATAAAGCTTTACCGTTTTCATTGTTTCACTTCCTTTTTTATATATTATCATATTAGTGAAAGAATTGCAATTTGCAGTTTTGAATAGATTAAGAAAACAGTTTTTGAATAAAATTTTATTCAGATAATTTGAAAAAAAGCTTGACATTTACCTTTGTTTGCGGTATTATATTCAAGCGTCAAATATGTGATGTGATTCATTAGCTCAGTTGGCAGAGCACTTGACTTTTAATCAAGGTGTCCGGGGTTCGAATCCCCGATGAGTCACCAAGCCGCAAGCCTTTTTCGGTTTGCGGCTTTTTATGTTTATTCTGACATTTAATCAGATTAAGGTTGATTTATTCTTTGTTTGAGTATAGAATATAGATATAATTTCTCGGAGGATACATATGACAGACGAAGAATTGCTCTATGCCGTGCTTGACGATAAAATCAGGGAATGTGAAAACAACAACTACATTTCCTGCACAAGCTTTCTCGATATTTATCAGCAAAGCAAGGCTATGCGTTATCTTTCAAAAATGAATACAAAATATGAGCTTTTCGGCGGTTTTGAGGACAGCGAACGCAGGATCGTTGTTTTTCTTCCCGAATATGCCGACGGGGATTTTTTGAAAAACTGTGACGACGTTCCTGTCGTTCCGCTGAGGATTGATAAGGACAGCTTTTCCGATCTGTCCCACCGTGACTATCTCGGCGCAATAATGGGGTTAGGTATCAGGCGAGAAATGCTCGGCGATATCCTGACCGATGAAAAGGGCTGTACAGCTGCCGCAATGAAAAATGTTGCAAAATATCTCTGTGAAAACCTTATCTCGGTCGGCAGAGGAACAGTACACACTCATATTCTTGACAGCTTTGAAAATATCCGAAGTGATGAAAAATTTGAATTGAAACGCTGTTTTGTCAGCTCAATGAGAGCCGACTCTGTTATTTCCGCCTGCTTCTCTTTCTCACGAAGCGAAGCGGTCAGGAGGATTACCGCCGGTGAAGTGTTCATCAACGGTATTCAGATTACCAAATCCGACTATAAGGTGCCGTTCAGCTCCAAGGTTGTTTTGCGTGGAAAAGGAAAGGTGATCGTAACCGAGGACTGCGGAATTACAAAAAAAGGCCGTCAGGCTTTTATTATAAAAAAATACGGATAAGGAGACGATATCATGTTAAACTTTGCTCACAGGGGCTTCAGCGGAAAATATCCGGAAAATACAATGCTTGCATTTGAAAAAGCTGTTGAAGCAGGTGCTGACGGAATTGAGCTTGACGTTCACTTTTCAAAGGACGGAGAGCTTGTTGTTATCCATGACGAAAGAATTGACCGTACCTGCGACGCAAGCGGCTTTGTCAGAGACTATACTCTTAAAGAGCTTCAGTCTTTCGATGCGTCGGCGGGTTTCAAGGGCATCTACGGCTTTAACCGTATACCGACGCTTAGGGAATATTTTGAATTTATCAAGCCTGTTGACGGATTTATAACAAATATCGAGCTGAAAACAGGAGTTTATACTTATCCCGGGATCGAAAAAGCGGTTAATGATATGATAATTGAATTCGGCCTTGAAAACAGGATAATCATTTCAAGCTTTAATCATTACAGCGTAATGCGTTTTAAAAATATAAATCAGACAGTAAAATGCGGTTTCCTTGAGGAAAGTTGGATCCTTGATTTCGGAAATTATACAAAGAAACACGGAATTGAGTGTATTCATCCGATGCATTGGACGCTTACCGAAGAAACCGTTGGTGAAATGAAGAATAACGGAATTGAGATAAACACATGGACAGTCAACGATGAGGAAAGCGTCAGAAGGCTTTATGATCTCGGCGTTGATTCCGTAATCGGAAATTATCCCGATATGATTAAAAAAGTTCTTGATTCGCTAAAATAATACTTGATTTTATTTATCATTGAGTGTATTATGAGTAAGGCTTAAAAAGCAAAAAATTTTCAGAAGGTGTTTAAATGTTTACTGGTAAACCTGAAGAATACAGAGGCGTATATGCGCTTCTTCTTACTCCCTTTAATGAGGATAAGACAATCAACTACGATACATATGCAAAGTATGTTGAGTTTCAGGCTGAAAAAGGCGCTCATCATCTCTTTTCCGTTTGCGGAAGCTCAGAGATGACTCATCTTACTCTTGAAGAAAGACTCAAGTGTGCAGAGACTGCCGTTAAGCATGCAAACGGCGTTGAGATCGTTGCAACTGCCAACCTCGAGCCGACCTGGAAAGAGCAGATCGAAGAAGTAAAACGCATGGAGCAGACCGGTGTTGACGGACTTGTTTTCGTTACACGCGGCTACGGCACCAGCGATAAGAGAATTGTTGAAAACCTTTCCGAGCTTTCGGAATACACTTCTCTTCCCGTCGTTCTTTATGAATTTCCCGGTTTCCCGAACTGTCATATGTCCGGCAAAGCCTACGGAGAGCTTGTTAAAACAGGTAAATTCCACGGAATAAAAGACACAACCTGCTCAATGGAGGGCATCAAGGATAAGCTCAATTATCAGGGCGATTCCTCTGTTCTTCAGGCCAACATTCCTCTCCTGCTTGATGCATACGAGGCAGGCGCAAGAGGTGTTTGCGCTACTCCTACCTCCTGTGGAGTTAATCTTTTCCGCAAAATGTATGACGAGTTCTTTGTTGAAAAGAATTACGAGAAGGCAAGAGAGACCTTTAATGAGATCATTCTTCTTGACTGTGCAATCGACAGCGGCTTCAATGCAAGTGCAAAATATCTTGTTCAGCTTCAGGGTATTCCGTTCACTACGGTTACACGTTCCGGTTCCTCTCTCAGTGAGCCGAGAATAAGAAGCCTTCAGTCCTTCTACGAGTACGCAAAGGCTCACGATATTCTTTGATTCGAAAAAAATTTCAGGGGTTGTTGCCAAGTGCAACAGCCCCTAATTTGTTCTAAGCAGTTTTTCTCTTTGTTTATAATCAGGCATATGTTTTTCAATCAACGCATAAAAAGCCTTGCTGTGATCGTGGTGAACCGTATGAGCCAATTCATGCACTACAACGTATTCGATCGCTTCAATCGGATACTGCATCAGGATATAAGAAAAGCATATATTGTTTTTTGCACTGCATGAGCCGAAACGCTTCTGAGCCGAAGTTATCTTGACCGTGCCGTAGCTCACACCCATAATTCTTGCGTACTTTTCGGTCAGCTTAGGAAGAATATCTCTTGCTCTGTTTTTAAGCTCGGCAATTTCTTCGGGAGATAGCTCTTGCGCTTTCTCTTTTCTTTTGACCGCTTCCGCGATCTTTTTCTCTATCCATTCTTTATGTTTTTCAACAAGCTTTTTTATTTTATATTCAGGAAAACGTTTCGGTGCGCGGACGATAAGCTCACCGTCCCGGTTTATCTGTAAGGCAACGGTTTTTCGGTCGCTCCGGATAACTGTATAATCCAATTATGTTCACCTCATTTGTATTTTATCATCAACCGTCTTTCCTGTCAAATTTAATAAAAAACATTATTTCTTATTGATTTTATTACAATATGAATGTATAATCTAATGGAACATTTACAAAAGGAGTGCTTGTATGTATAGATTCCCTATCGGTGTTATCATTGACAGCTTCAGAGTTGATATAAAGACTGCGGTTGAAAAGGCGTCTGCGGTTGGAGCAAACGGTATTCAGGTTTACTCAACGAGGGGAGAAATGGCTCCCGAAAATCTTGTAGGACAGAAAAGAGCGGATTTCCGCAAGCTTGTTGCTGATAACGGACTTGTTATTTCTGCACTTTGCGGCGATCTCGGCGGCGGTGGATTTACCGTTAAAGAGGATAACGTTTGGAAGGTCGATAAATCAAAGAGAATTCTTGATCTTGCCAAGGAGCTTGGAACGGACGTTGTCACTACTCATATCGGTGTTGTGCCTGAGGACGAGAATGCAGAAAGATTCAAGATCATGCAGGAAGCCTGCTTTGAGCTTAGCCGTTATGCCGATGAGATCGGCGCACATTTTGCAATCGAAACAGGTCCCGAAACCTCTGCCACGCTAAAAAAGTTTCTTGATTCTCTCGGCTCAACGGGAGTCGGTGTAAACCTCGATCCCGCAAACCTTGTTATGGTTACGGGCGATGATCCGGCAAAGGCTGTTCACAACCTCAAGGACTACATTGTTCACACCCACGCTAAGGACGGAAAGCAGAATTTCTATGTTGATCCCGACATTATTTACGGAATGGTCAAGTCGCATATCGTCACAAGCAACAGCTTTATCGAAGTTCCTCTCGGCGAGGGCAGCGTAAACTGGGACGAGTATCTTAAGGCTCTGGAGGATATCGGATATAAGGGCTTCCTCACCATTGAAAGAGAAGTCGGCGACGATCCCGAAAAGGATATCAGAAAAGCGGTTGAATTTCTTAACGGAAAGATGGGTGTTTGAATATGAAAATTGCGGTCAGCAGTTACAGCTATTCTCAGCTTAAAAACAGCGATTTTGAAAGAATTGACCTTGCCAAGCAGATGGGCTTCGAGGGCATTGAATTTGCCGAGATAAACCCCGGCGACAGGGATAAGGTTGAATATGCCAAGGAGCTTAAAGCCTATGCCGACAAGGCAGGCGTTGAAATATCTAACTATGCTATCGGTGCGGATTTCATAAACAGAGACGTTGACGGTGAAATCGAAAGACTGAAAAAAGAGGTCGATATCGCAGAAATTCTCGGAGTTAAGACAATGCGCCACGACGCTTCGGGCGGTCCTGAGAACGAAAGATTTTCCAAGACGGGATTTGAAAAGTATCTTCCCGTGCTTGCAAAGGGCTGTAAGGCGGTTACGGAATATGCAAAGACAAAGGGCATTAAGACCTCGGTTGAAAATCACGGCTTCTACTGTCAGCAGAGCGACAGGGTAGAGGCTTTGATGAAAGCGGTCGATGACGATAATTTCGGCTGGCTTGTTGATATCGGAAACTTCCTTTGCGCCGATGAAAATCCGCTTGACGCAGTCAAGGTTGGCGTAAACTATATTATTTACGCTCATGTTAAGGATTTTTATTATGCAGACAGAAGCGTTGAAACCCCCGACGGATATTTCGATACAAGGGACGGAAACCACCTTTGCGGCTCCGTGCTCGGAGACGGCATCGTACCCGTTGAAAAGTGCGTTGAAATGATAAAAAATTCAGGCTACGACGGATGGATTACACTCGAATACGAGGGCAGAGAAACTCCGCTGACAGCCGTGCCGAAAGGCTTGGATTTCCTGAAAAAGCTTATATAAAATATACTGAATAGAGGTTAGACAATGAGTGAAAAAAGAATTGAAACAAAATGCGTGCAGGGCGGCTACACTCCGGGAAACGGAGAGCCGAGACAGATCCCGATAATCCAGAGCACGACCTATAAATACAATACCAGCGAGGATATGGGAAAGCTCTTTGACCTTGAAGCGGAGGGCTATTTCTACACAAGACTTCAGAACCCGACAAACGATTATGTTGCAAACAAGATCTGCGAGCTTGAGGGCGGCACGGCGGCTATGCTCACTTCTTCCGGTCAGGCGGCTTCTTTCTATGCTGTGTTCAATATTGCAAACTGCGGCGATCACGTCGTGGCTTCTTCAATGATCTACGGAGGCACATACAATCTTTTTGCCGTTACGATGAAGAGAATGGGTATCGACTTCACCTTTGTTGATCCCGGTTGTTCCGATGAGGAGCTTGAGGCAGCGTTCAAGCCGAACACAAAGCTTGTATTCGGTGAGACTATCGCAAATCCTGCGCTTACCGTTCTTGACATTGAACGTTTTGCAAAGGCGGCTCACGCTCACGGAGTTCCGCTCATCATTGACAACACCTTTGCAACACCGATAAACTGTCGTCCGTTCGAGTGGGGTGCGGATATTGTCACTCACTCAACGACAAAGTATATGGACGGTCACGGAGCAGGCGTCGGCGGCTGTATTGTTGATTCGGGTAATTTTGACTGGATGGCTCATGCAGATAAGTTTCCCGGTCTCTGCACTCCCGATGACAGCTATCACGGAGTTGTTTATTCCGAGCGTTTCGGTCAGGGCGGAGCATTCATCACAAAAGCTACCGTTCAGCTTATGAGGGATTTTGGTTCTATCCAGTCTCCCCAGAACGCTTTCCTGCTCAATCTCGGACTTGAAAGTCTGCATGTCAGAATGGCAAGACACTGTGAAAACGGACTTGCTGTTGCAGAGTTCCTTAATTCTCATGACAAAATAGACTGGGTTAATTACCCGTCTCTTAAAGGTGACAAATATTATGAGCTGTCACAGAAATATTTGCCGAACGGCTCCTGCGGAGTCGTTAGCTTCGGTATAAAGGGCGGAAGAAAAGCGGCGGAAGCTTTTATGAAAAATCTTAAAGTTGCCGCTATTGAAACCCACGTTGCCGACGCAAGAACCTGCTGTCTGCATCCTGCAAGCGCAACCCACCGTCAGATGAACGACGCCGAGCTTGCCGCCGCAGGTGTTCCCGCAAATCTTGTGCGCTTCTCCTGCGGACTTGAAAATGCACAGGATCTGATCGAGGATATCGCACAGGCTCTTGAAAAAGTATGATTGAAGAGTGATAACTAATGCCTATTAAAGTACCTAACGGACTGCCTGCCGTAAAAACGCTCAAGGACGAAAATATTTTCGTGATGACGCATAAAAGGGCAGCCAAGCAGGATATACGACCGCTGAAGATTTTGCTTCTCAACCTAATGCCTAAGAAGATCGAGACGGAAACTCAGTTTGCCCGACTTCTCGGAAATACTCCGCTCCAGGTTGAGATGGAAATGATGTATACCACCTCGCACAAGTCGAAGAACACCTCTGAGGAGCATCTTTTAGCGTTCTATAAAACCTTTGACGAAATAAAGGACAACAAGTACGACGGAATGATAATCACCGGTGCGCCCGTTGAAAATATGGAATTTGAAGAGGTTGAATATTGGGTTGAGCTTTGCAAGATAATGGAGTGGAGCAAATCCCATGTTACAAGCACCTTCCATATTTGCTGGGGAGCACAGGCAGGACTTTACTACCATTACGGTATTCAGAAGCATCCTCTGCCGAAGAAATGCTTCGGAGTTTATCCGCATAAGGTTGACTATAAAAGGTCGATCCTTTTCAGAGGCTTCGATGATACCTTTATGGCGCCGCAGTCAAGACATACAACGGTCTATGCCGAGGAAATTAAAAAGGTCAAGGGCTTGAAAATTCTCGCCTCGTCAAAGGAGACGGGAGTTTATGCCGTTTCCACAAGCAAGGGCAAGCAGATCTTTGTTACGGGACATTCGGAGTATGACAAGGATACTCTGAAAAACGAATACCTTCGTGATAAGGAAAAGGGACTTGAAATTGACATTCCGAAAAACTATTTCCCGAACGACGATCCGAGCAAGGAGCCGATAGTTTCCTGGAGGGCGCATGCCAATTTGCTTTTTTCCAACTGGCTGAACTATTTCGTATATCAGACAACACCTTACGACATTGAAACAATAGAATGACATAAAAACTACCTCCCGAACATATCAATTACTGATATGTAAATTCGGGAGGTTTTTCTTTTGAATGATTTAGCTCGGATTCGTTCGGTTGAACTCGGCGAATATATCGTGAAAAACAGATCGACTGTCAGAGCCGCCGCAAAGGTATTCGGAATTTCAAAGTCAACGGTACATACGGACGTTACGCAAAAGCTTGAGGAAATTGATCCCGTATTAAGCAAAGAGGTCAGGGAAATACTTGATATCAACAAGGCGCAGAGACACATCAGGGGCGGAATTGCCACCAGAGAAAAATATAAGGGAAAGAAAATGAGGTGATTTGATGTGCGGAATTTGCGGACAGGTTTCATTCAACAGGGATTTGGAGGAATATGAAAGTCATTTTTACAATATGCAGAACAAGCTCTATTCAAGAGGCCCCGATCAGCACGGCGAATATTTTTCTCACGATGCTGTATTGATGCACAGGAGGCTTGCCGTAGTTGATATTGAGCGAGGAAAACAGCCGATGACCTATACGGTGGACGGTGAGCTTTTCACACTTTGCTACAACGGTGAGCTTTATAACACCGAGGAGATCAGAAACGGACTTGAGAGCAGGGGATATAACTTTTTCAGCCATTCCGATACAGAGGTTGTGCTGAAAGCCTACTGTGAATACCGTGAAAAGTGCGTGGAGCTTTTCAACGGCATCTTTGCTTTTGCGGTTTGGGAGCATGAGACTAAACGCCTGTTTGTCGCAAGGGACAGAATGGGTGTTAAGCCGCTTTTTTATTCAATGTGCAAGAGCGGATTTGTCTTTGCTTCGGAAATCAAAGCCTTGCTTGAGCACCCCGAGATCGAGCCGCTGACAGATATTCGGTCGCTGTCGGAGCTTATGCTGATCGGTCCGGGCAGAACTCCAGGAATGGGAGTTTTCAAAAATATCAGCGAGATAAGACCTGCACATTATGCGATATTCGACGAGACAGGACTTACAATTCACCGCTACTGGAACGTAGAGGCTCATGAGCATACCGACAGCTTTGAACAGACAGTTGAAAAGGTGCGTTTTCTTGTAACGGACTCAATCAAGCGACAGCTTGTCTCAGATGTTCCGCTTTGCACTTTCCTTTCGGGCGGACTTGATTCAAGCCTGATTTCCTCTGTCACGAATGAGGAGTTCAGAAAAAGGGGAGAGGTGCTTCACACTTTTTCCGTTGACTATAAGGACAACGATAAATACTTCCGAAAATCAAAATTTCAGCCGAACTCCGATCCGGAGTATATTCGCATTATGGAGAAATATCTCGGCGGCGCACATCATTGGATAGTGATAGACACCGCCGAGCTTGTGGACGCTTTGTATTCCTCGGTGGATGCAAGGGATCTGCCGGGAATGGCGGACGTGGACGCTTCTATGCTCCTTTTGTGCAAGGCAATTAAAGAGTACGGCACGGTTGCCCTGTCGGGAGAATGTGCGGACGAGATTTTCGGCGGTTATCCGTGGTATAGGGATAAAACAATCCGTTCCTCCGAGGGCTTCCCGTGGGCACAGTCTACGGATTACAGAATGTCTTTCCTGAAAGATGAATTTGCTGAACAAATCGACGGGACGGAATATGTTTACAGCCGCTATAAGCTCACCGCAGACAGCGCTCCTCTTTATGACAATATGTCCGAGGACGATCTGAAAACGGCGCAGATGATGAAGCTTAATCTTGATTGGTTTATGCAAACTCTCCTTGACAGGAAGGACAGAATGAGTATGTATTCCTCGCTCGAAGTCAGAGTTCCTTTCTGTGACCACAGGATTGTCGAGTATCTCTATAACGTGCCGTGGCAGATGAAGGATCACAACAATTATGAAAAGGGACTGCTCAGAGAGGCGATGAGGGGATACCTGCCCGACGAAGTGCTTTGGCGTAAGAAAAGCCCTTATCCGAAAACGCACAATCCCAATTATCTTGCCGCAGTTTCGGAAAGATTGCAGGCAATAATTGACGAGGGCACTTCTCCGATGCTTGATTTTATAAAAAAGGAAAAGCTTGCGGAGCTTTTGACCGAAAACAAGAGCCAACCGTGGTACGGTCAGCTTATGACAACTCCGCAGACAATTGCCTATTTCCTCCAGCTTGATTATTGGCTGAAAAAGTACAAGGTTAGATTTGTATAATTATATAAAAGATATCAAAACAAGCATCGGTATAACGCTTCGGGGACTTGATATGCACTATATGCAAAATTACAAGGTCAACATCCGTGATTATTTCGGCAACGGAACAGACACCCCGTATAAGAGAACATTTTTGATTTGCAGAATACTGAACTTTTTCAAGTGTCTTCTAAACAGAATCAAGCAGGATTTAATTTATCTGATAAATAAATATATTTAAAATTATAACCGCAAGTTTTCCCAAAACGGAAAGACTTGCGGTTAATTAGATTTTAGACGATATTATTTCAAAGTTTGATGAAGCCTTGTAAGTATTATATTTTTTGTTTGCACATTAAGCTGATAATACTAATTTATTTCGCCGTGTTTTCCGAATTTCTGAATACAACGAATTTATCGAATATAAACTCGGTAACCATATTGGTGACCATTGTTATTGCAAGGACAATATAATCAATTCCGACAGCCGCTGCAAATTTCGCTGTGAAATAATTTCCCAGAATTGTTGAGATCGGAGTAAATACAGCATAATAGCCAAGCACCTTTAACATAGCGATCGGAATATTGTTGGCGGATTTAAAGGTGAACTTTCTGTTAAATGTGAAGTTCCAGATGACGGAAAGAATAAGAGCGATCAGATATATCGGTCCGTATTCATTGTTCATTATTTTTGCAAATACGGCATGTTCAGCCATAAGCTCCTGAAAAAAGCTAAGCTTGATAATAACCTCTTTCATCAGCGTAAAGCTTCCGATTTGAATTAATCCGGCAGACGCCGAGAACAGAACAAACTTTATGAACTGTATTACATTCTGCTTTTTATTGTTTTCACTCATTTTGACCACCTGATTTTTGTTTTTTATATAATACAACCGTTTGAATTATTTTTCAAGGCTTATAAGTATTTTTTAAGAAAAAAGAGACCTGCCGAAGCAAGTCTCTTTGAAAATGTGCTTATTCAGCCTCAAATGCGTCCTTACCGAGTCCGCAGATCGGGCAAACCCAATCCTCGGGAACATCTTCCCAAGCTGTGCCGGGAGCAACGCCGTTATCGGGATCGCCAACCTCGGGATCATAAACATAGCCGCAGGGGCATACAAATTTATCCATAGTAAGTCTTCCTTTTAGTATTTTAATTTTTGATTAACCGAAATATCTCTTGAGGAGACCTGCAAAAGCCTTGCCGTGTCTTGCCTCGTCACGAGCCATCTCGTGAACTGTATCGTGAATAGCGTCAAGGTTAGCTGCCTTAGCTCTCTTAGCAAGGTCAAACTTACCTGCGGTTGCGCCGTTCTCAGCGGCAACTCTCATCTCAAGGTTCTTCTTTGTTGAATCTGTGATAACCTCACCGAGAAGCTCTGCGAACTTTGCTGCATGCTCAGCCTCTTCGTAAGCTGCCTTTTCCCAGTAAAGACCGATCTCGGGATAGCCCTCTCTGTGAGCAACTCTTGCCATTGCAAGATACATACCAACCTCGGAGCACTCGCCGTTGAAGTTAGCGCGAAGATCCTCGATGATGTCCTCTGAAACACCCTGAGCTACGCCTACAACGTGCTCTGCTGCCCAAGACATCTCTTCATCCTGCTTCTGGAACTTCTCTGCAGGAACACCGCACTGGGGGCACTTCTCGGGAGGAGTGTCACCCTCGTGAACGTAACCACATACGCTGCATACCCATTTTGCCATAATTGTTTACCTCCAAAATTTAATTTTTTTCTGCGTCGAGACATTCATCACACACTCCGCTGAATACCAGCTCGTGTGAATTGATACGTCCCTTCGCAAATGCTTGCGCTTTTAAATTAATACCATCGAATGTCGGCATATCTATGTCATAAACCTTTCCGCATTCAAGACAGCGAAAATGATAATGAAGCATCTTGTTACCGTCAAAACGGTCCGCTCCCTTAAAGCTGATTCTCAGAATAACTCCGTCACAAGCAAGCATATTAAGGTTTCTGTAAACCGTGCCGAGACTTAAATTCGGCATATGCGGCTTTAAAGAAAGGTACAGCTCCTCGGCTGTCGGATGATCCTTTCTTGAACGAAGCTCGGTGAGGATAGCTTCTCTTTGTCTTGAATGTTTTACAGCAGCCATAGATTTTCCTCATCAATAATAGTAATTGTTACTGATATTATAAACTATTATACATTTTTGTCAATAGTAAATTGAAAAATTTTTGACAATTAAAGCTGATTGATGTATCATAAAATAAACTTAAAAAGGAGAGAAGAATATGATTAAGAAAGCTGTTGTTTTAACTTCAATATTTTGTGTATTATTATCCGTATTATGTGCCTGCAAGGGTAAAGATGATAAAAAATTATCGGAAGAAACAACGCAGGCTACGCTTCCTCCGCCATACACAACCGTTGTCGACGGAGAGCCTATGACGGCTCAGAAGCTCGGCAGCTCCGATAAAGATTATGAAATCGGCTGCTATGATGAAAACGGCAGAGGAACACGGTTCGAATACTATAAGGACGGCAAGCTCAGCTATTATTATGTTTCTTCGGATTTTGACGAGACAGGCAACGAGTCTGTACAGACATATTTCAACGCCGACGGAAAGCTCCTTGCTTCAATTAAGGACGGTCAGTTTTATGATGCAGACGGCAAGGTAATCAGCGAGTATCAGATGGATGAAATTCTTAAAAAATATAAATAGAAATATCTTTAAATAAATCAAGTACCATTAAAAGATAACAAAAAATACTTTTATTTTTTATCACAGTGTGATATACTAAATAGTGATTTTTTATATTGCAAAGGGTAGTGAAGCTATGAAAACTCA
This sequence comes from Clostridiaceae bacterium, assembly GCA_016292785.1. Classification (GTDB taxonomy): domain Bacteria; phylum Bacillota; class Clostridia; order Oscillospirales; family Acutalibacteraceae; genus CAG-488. The sequence goes on from JAEDFL010000003.1 coordinate 49,550, forward strand.
GAATTTAGGCGAAGGAATTCGCTTTTGCTCTGTTAAAACCGATAAATTCAAAACCTGTCGGGTAAATATCAGCTTGGCGATGCCTCTTGACCGCAATGCCGCTTCAAGGGCTGTTCTTCCTTTTATGCTTCAGCGCAGATGCGCCGAGTATCCCGATTATATTTCTCTCAACCGTGAGCTTGACGAGCTTTACGGCGCTTCGATCTCTGCCGGCGTTACCAAAAGGGGAGAGGCTCAGGTTCTCAATTTCAGCCTTACCGCAATTGACGACCGATTTGCTCTTGACGGTGATAAGGTCGTTCTGAGGTGTGCGGAGCTTCTTACAAAGATGATTTTTGAACCTCTGACCGATGGGGAGAGCTTTCCCGCAGATATTATCGAGCAGGAAAAGAGACTTCTCATTGAGATTATTGAAAACGAGCTTAACGATAAACGCCGATATGCTATGCTCAAATGCGAGGAGGCTATGTTTGCCGATGAGGCTTACGGGCTTAACCGTTTCGGAACGGTTGATGATGTAAAGGCTCTCACACCGGACGCCGTTTATTCCGCATGGCGTGATGTGCTTGAAAAAGCGACTGTTCAGATCGTTATGGTTTCAAGTCTTGATCCTAAGCCTGTAGCCGAGCTTATAAAGTCGAAGTTTGATTCTGTTGAAAGAAGTCCTGAGGTTATAAAAACTCAGTTTGTTCCCGGACTTCCCAAGCCCGAATATGTTTCCGAGTCTATGCCGCTCAAGCAGGGTAAGCTTGTTATGGGCTTCAGAACGGGAATGCGCAACGAGGACGATATGATGCCGGCGATGAAGGTTGCCGTTGATATCTTCGGCGGAGGAACATACTCAAAGCTTTTCTCGGTTGTAAGAGAGAAGATGAGCCTTTGCTATTACTGCTCGGCAGGACTTTTCAACTCAAAGGGAGTTGTAATGGTGCAGAGCGGTATTGAGGATGTGAACGAGGAAAAGGCTAAGAATGAGATAATTCATCAGCTTGCGCTGACTGCAAACGGAGAATTTACTGATGAAGATTTTTCCGCTTCTATAAAAAGTCTGACCGATTCAATACTCGGAAATTCGGATACTCCGGAGGAAATTTGCGTATGGTACGCATCTCAGATATTGCGTGAAAAAATGAAAACTCCTGAGGAATATGCCGAAGAAATCCGAAAGGTTGACAAACAGGATGTTGTCAGAGCGGCGAAAACAATAATGCTTGATACTGTATTTATGCTCAAATCAAACGGGGAGGCGGAATAAATGAATATTAAAGAAATAAAAAACGAACTCCTCAACGAAAAATATTACGATATAGATCATCCGTCAGGCTTGAAAATACTGGTTATGCCTAAGGAAAACTATTCAAGCTCCTATGCGATTTTTGCCACCAAATACGGCTCGATCGACACAATGATCCAGATGAAGGACGGTTCATTTAAGGAGATTCCGGAGGGAACCGCACATTTCCTTGAGCACAAGCTTTTTGAAAGCGAGGATCTTGACGCATTCGAGCGTTTTGCAAAGACGGGAGCGTCAGCCAACGCTTATACAAGCTTTGACAGGACGGGATATCTTTTCTCCTGCTCCGCAAACTTCAAGAAAAATCTTGAAATACTGCTTGACTTCGTTCAGAACCCGTATTTTACTCAGGCTACGGTTGAAAAGGAACAGGGAATTATCGGTCAGGAAATTGATATGTATAAGGATGTTCCCGACTGGGAGGTTATGTTCAACTGTCTGATGAATATGTATCATAACCTGCCCGTCAGAATTGATATTGCAGGCACACATGAGTCTATCGCTCAGATCTCTGCCGAAACGCTCTACGGCTGTTACGACAATTTCTACAATCTACACAATATGGTGCTTTCCGTCGCAGGAAATGTAAGCGTTGACGAGGTTATTGAGGTTGCGGACAAGATGCTCAAGCCCGTTGAGGGTAAAATGGCTCAGCGAAAAGTGATCGACGAGCCTAAGGAGGTCGTTTCCTCCTATGTTGAGGAAAAGCTCTCCGTAGCAACGCCGCAGTTTATGTTCGGCTTCAAGGAAAACAGGGACACTCCCGAAAGAACGGCTAAGGAGGAGGTCACGATGGAGATACTCCTCGATATGATATCCGGACAGTCCTCCGAGCTATACAGACGGCTTTTTGACGGCAAGCTCATCAATAACAGCTTCGGCTTTGAATATTTCACCGGATTTGGATATTCCTGCGTATTTTTTGCAGGCGAAAGCACGGAGCCCAAGGCTGTTGCAGACGAGATCGTAAAGGAAATAAAGAGCTTCCGGGAGAACGGCTTTGATAAAGCCGCCTTCGACAGAACAAAAAAGAAGCTTTACGGCAGAATGATAATGGGTATGAACGATGTTGACGGCATTGCCAACAATATGGCAATTTCGTATTTTGCCGGCGAGGATATTTTTACAGATTTTGAGATATATAAGACTGTCACTCTTGAGGACGTCGAGGAGCTTTTCAAAAATACGCTTGACGAGAATTACAGCGTTCTTTCCGTCATAAAGCCTAACTGAAAAACTATTGGAGTTGATTTAAATGGATACCGTTACGGTATATTTCAACGGACTGAAGCACGGATTTGAGGTTTCCTCAATCCTTGCTCAGTTCTCTGTATTCGGACACGATATCACTATCCGCTGGTACGGTGCGATTATAGCTTTCGGCTTTCTTCTTGCCGTGCTTTTCGGCGGACGAATGGCGTATAAGTGGAAGATGAGCATTGATAAAATGCTTGACGTTCTTATTTATTCGACGATTTTCGGCATTTTGGGTGCAAGACTTTATTACTGCATCTTTGAGTGGGACAGATATAAGGACAACCCGATTGAAATTCTTTATATCTGGAACGGCGGTCTTGCGATATACGGAGGCATCATAGGCGGAATACTTGCCGCATATGTTGTCTGTCGTGTGCGTAAGATGAATTTCTGGAATCTGATGGATATTGCTTCGATGAGCTTGCTTATAGGACAGGGTATAGGTCGCTGGGGCAACTTCGCAAATCAGGAGGCTTTCGGCACAAATACCGATCTTCCGTGGGGTATGTGGAGCGAGAAAACCGCCGCTTACATAACTCAGTATTCGGACAAGCTCAGTGCTAACGGCATTGTGATGGATCCCGATAAGGCGGTTCACCCGACGTTTCTTTATGAATCAATCTGGTGCTTGCTTGGATTTTTGGTGCTGTATATCATTACAAGAAAAGCAAGGAAATTCAGCGGACAGATCTTTCTGACCTACGGAGTATGGTACGGTGCGGAAAGAGCGGTAGTCGAGGGCTTCAGGACAGACAGCCTTTATATTGCAGGCACAACGCTCAGAGTTTCTCAGCTTCTCTCCGCAGTTCTTGCTATTGTCTGCCTTGTAATTCTTATATGCCTTCTTGTTAAATTTACAAAGCATCCCAAGCCCATTGACGGCGTGGATTATTATTTGGAGCTTGAGCTGAAAAAGCAGGCGGAAGAAAAGGAAAACACGGAAAACAGCGGTGAAACCGAAACGGAGGATAACGATGTTCAAACTAATAAGCGGTAAAGAAATATCTCTCTCGGTCAAGGAAAGAGTTGCCGAGGAAGTTAAGGATTTAAAGAAAAACGGAATTGAGCCTTGTCTTGCCGTCATTCTCGTCGGTGACGATCCTGCGTCAAAGGTCTACGTAAACAACAAGAAAAAGGCATGCGAATTTTGCGGAATACGTTCGCTTGAATATCTTCTTCCTGCCGACGCTTCTCAGGAGGAGCTTAATTCACTTGTTGAGAAGCTTAATTCGGACGAAAGCGTGAACGGAATACTCTGTCAGCTTCCGCTGCCAGCTCACCTTGACGAAAAAGAGGTTTTAAATCTCATTAAACCGGAAAAGGACGTTGACGCTTTTCATCCCGAAAATGTCGGTCATATTATGATCGGTGACTTCAATTTCCTGCCGTGTACGCCTGCGGGAATTATGGAGATGCTTAAATACGAAAATATCTGTCTTGACGGTAAAAACTGCGTCATAATCGGCAGGAGCAATATTGTCGGAAAGCCGATGGCGATGCTTATGCTCAAGGAGAATGCAACCGTTACGGTCTGCCATTCGCATACAAAAAATCTTAAAGAGGTTGTTGCTCGGGCAGACGTTGTGGTTGCCGCTGTCGGCAAAGCGAAGTTTGTTACGGCAGATATGATAAAGGACGGTGCTGTTATTATCGATGTCGGCATCAACCGCTGTGAGGACGGCAAGCTTTACGGAGATGTGGATTTTGAAGCCTGCAAGGAAAAAGCAAGCTATATAACTCCCGTTCCAGGCGGAGTAGGTCCGATGACAATCGCAACCCTCATGCAAAACACCGTCACGGCGGCTAAAATACAGAAAGGATGAACATTATGAAAAACAAAAAATTATATCGTAGTACAACGAACAAAATGTTCTGCGGAGTGTGCGCCGGCGTTGCCGATTTCTTCGGCATTGATCCGACTATTGTAAGAGTAATTTACGCTCTTGTTTCTTTCTTTTCCGGCGGATTTCCGGGAATTATCGTCTATTTCATTCTTGCTTTTATCATTCCTGAGGATAACGGAATGATTGATACGGACGCTACAAATCATGATGATAAGTAAGATATTACCTACCGAGAGGTGACGTCCTTGAAGCAGATTATCATAAAAATAATTGACATCATTGTTAAGCTCTGGCTGAAAATTAAGGATACCTTCTGGAGCGTTAAGGATTTCTTTTACAGGAAGCTTCGCAAGCCTCCCGAGGTGGCGTCGGTTGACGATACTATTGACGAGATTGTCAACAACAATCGTTCTATCGCCAGATTCGGTGACGGTGAAATTAAGCTTGCCGCCGGCAGGACTATTTCTTTTCAGAAGTCCTCGGCTTTCATAACCAATAAGATGCGTGAGGTTCTTTCGAGTGACATCGACGGATTGATGATCGGAATTGCCGATATTTTCGGAGACGGAGAACGGTATGACGAGTTCACAAATAATTATTGGAAGAAGCATCTTGCCCGTTTCAGAGGAGTATGGTACAAGTACCTTATCAGAGGAAAAAAGTATTACAATGCTTCTATGACACGTCAATATATAGGATTAAAAAACAAGGAAGAAAGCGGAGAAATTTTTGATCATATCAAAAAGATCTGGGACGGCAGAGACGTTGTTATTATTGAGGGAGAAATGAGCAGACTCGGTGTCGGCAACGATCTTCTTGACAATGCAAAATCAATAAAACGTATCCTCGGTCCGTCAAAGCAGGCTTTCGACAAATACGACGAAATACTTGAAGAAGCCAAAAAGACGGACAAAAGCTCGCTTATTCTCCTTGCACTCGGACCTGCCGCAACCTGTCTTGCCTATGACCTGCACAAGCTCGGCTATCAGGCGGTCGATATAGGACACGTTGACGTTGAGTATGAATGGTACAGGATGAAGGCAAAGAAGAAGATGCCCGTCAAAAACAAGATGGTGCATGAAGCGGTCGTCAATGAAAAAGACGAGCTTAACGATTCGGAATATGAAAATCAGATAATAGCAAAAATACTGTAACTGAAAGAGCGGATTCTTAGGAATCTGCTCTTTTGCACAAGTAAACATATGTGAGTTTGTTTGTTATGCCTAAAGCGCAACAAAAAAGACATATTTGCAAAAGACTTTAATATTATAAATTCTGATACAGAAAAACAAATCGTTAGAAAATTTCGTTGATAATTGCCGAATAAGTGCGTTAATTGCTTGACAATTACGCTGATTTTGTCATATAATATATGCGGCTATTAATGTCAATTAATATAATTGGAGGTTTATGATGAATAAGAAAACCGTATTTTTGACCGGTGCGTCAGGAAACATGGGCTACGCAGGCTTCAAAGAGCTTTATCAGAGAAAGGATAAGTTCAACCTTGTTCTTCTTCTCAGGGGCAGCGAAAAGAACCGTGAAAAGTTCAAGGCTTATGAAAACGATCCCTCAGTAAAAATTGTATGGGGCGACCTTACAAAATACGAGGACGTGCTTGCATGTGTAAACGGTTCCGATATTGTTCTTCATGTCGGCGGAATGGTTTCTCCCGCTGCGGACTATTATCCGAAGAAGACGATCAAGACCAACACGACCGCTATGCAGAATATCGTAGACGCTGTTAAGGCTCAGCCCGATCCCGATGCCGTCAAGGTTGTTTACATAGGTACAGTTGCCGAGACAGGCGACCGTAATCCGCCTATCCATTGGGCAAGAACAGGTGACCCGATCAAAATCAGCATTTACGACCATTATGCGGTAAGTAAGGTAAGAGCCGAGCATATCATTGCAGAATCCGGTCTCAAGCATTGGGTTTCACTTCGTCAGTCAGGTATCCTTTATCCGGGTATTCTCAAGAATATTGATCCGATTATGTTCCACGTTCCTATCAACGGCGTACTTGAGTGGGCAACGATCGAGGATTCGGGACTTCTTCTTGCAAATGTCTGCGAGGATTCCGTTCCCGAGGATTTCTGGAGAAAGTTCTACAACATCGGCTCCGGTCAGGAGTACCGCATAACAAACTTCGAGTTTGAGGAGTATCTTCTCGGCGCTATCGGCATGGGTTCTCCCAAGAAGATTTTCCAGCCGAACTGGTTTATTCTCAAGAACTTCCACGGTCAGTATTATCTTGACTCCGACAAGCTTGAGGATTACCTCCACTTCAGACACAATGTTCCGATCAAGAAGTATTTTGACGATATGTCAAAGACTCTTCCCAAGTTCTACAAGCTTTCAAAGCTTGCACCTCCGTTCCTTGTTAAGAAATTGCTTATGGAGCCTCTTGCCAACAAGGAAGTTTTCGGTACAATGAACTGGGTTAAGAATAAGATTCCCGAGCGTTTGACCTCTTACTACGGTTCATACGAGGATTGGAAGAACATTCCGTCATCATGGGATGAGTTTGAGATCAAGAAAGCGAGCATGACTCCGACCTATCTTGACCACGGCTATGACGAGACAAAGCCGCAGTCCGAGCTTGACATCGAGGATATGAAGAAAGCCGCAGAGTTCAGAGGCGGTAAGTGCCTCAGCGAGACTATGACAAAGGGCGATCTGTACACTCCGCTGAAATGGGAATGTGCCTTCGGTCACACCTTTGAAATGACTCCGAACCTTGTTCTCAACGGCGGTCACTGGTGCCCCGACTGCGATCCTATTCCGTGGAACTACGACGAGATCGCAAAGAAAAACCCGTTCTTCGCTCAGGTATGGTATCCGAATCATCACGAGGACGAGCACAATGTTTACGGAATGGAAATCTTCAAGGATTTCAATGAGAAATAATTTAGACTTTTAGGAGAGATCACCAATGAAAAAAACAGTTGTAACCTGCGTTACCGCCATTCTTTGCGTTATTGCGGTTTGCGTTTCCTCTGTACTCGGCACAAGCAAGATTGCTGACGCTAAGGTTGAGGCGGCGAAGTATGCGCCCTCCGGCTCTGTCAACACAGTTTCCGGCGGAGCCTCATACGCAGACAATTTAGACAGCGATGTGCCTGCCGATGTTCCGGTTGACTCAGATGTTCCTGCCGATACGGCAACAGACGGTCAGGATGCGACCGCTGCAGACGGCAGCACATCTACCGATACCGATACACCGGCATCTACAGGCAGCACCGGTACGTCAAGCAGCGGTACTTCCGCTTCTTCGGGAACAGCTTCTTCCAAGCCTTCCTCAACTGCCGAAATTCTCAACTACTTCAACACTGCCGTCAATAAGGTTAAGACAAGCTCAAAGGGCGGCGTAAAGAACTATGAGAAGAACACTCAGGCAGGTACATTCACACTTACCGGTCCGTTTAAGAAATTGTCGGGTGTAATCAACGGTCTTGTTGAAAAGAACATGGGCGAGAAGAAGGGTCACACCAATCTCAAGCTTTCAAAGGCCGATATGAAGACATATTTCCCTGTTGAGAATGAAACATGGTCTTCAAAGCTCACGACCTCCAACATTTCAAGCGCAACTCTTGCTGAGAAGAACGGCAAGTATGTTATTACCGTTCAGGTTAAGCCTGACGCTTCGTCAACAAATACGACGCACGGCACAGGAAACCACGGTAAGGCTTTCAACATTGTTCAGGTTAGCACAATCCTTGAAAATGCAGGTCCGCTCAAGTCAATGCTTGAGGGCAACGTTAAGATCGGTTACCACAACGGTAAGATCGTTGCAACGATTGATCCCAAGACCGGCAATCTTACTCACATCAACTATTACTATGTATGGGATCTTGACGTAACTGCTGCAGGCAGCAACGTTAAGGCTCCGTTCGGAATTGAGTCCGATTTCACAATAAACTGGTAATTATTTAGAAAGGATAGTAGGGCAATACTCTGATATTGCCCTATGGTGTTGTTATGAAAGTATTTATGATAGGCGGCACAGGTCTGCTCGGTTCGGCGGCTGCCGCAGAATTTATCAAAAGAGGTCATTCCGTTAAGTCCGTAGCTCTTCCTCCGCTTCCCGAGGGAGCACCGATTCCCGAGGAAATGGAGCTTGTTTTCGGCAACTATCTTGAGCTTTCGGACGCTGAGCTTACCGAGATGATGACGGGTTGTGACTGCTTCGTCTTTGCCGCAGGCGTTGACGAGAGAGTTGAGTTCCCGGCACCGGTATATGATTACTACACAAAGTATAACATTGATCCCGTCAGACATCTGCTTACTGTTGCAAAGAGCGTAGGTATCAAGAACAGCGTTATTCTCGGCTCCTATTTCTCATATTTTGCAAAAGAGCATCCGGAAATGGAGCTTACCAAGAAGCATCCCTACATCAGAAGCCGTATCGAGCAGGAGGAGGTCGCACTCTCCTTTGCCAAGGACGGAGAGATGGATGTTTCTGTTCTTGAGCTTCCCTACATTTTCGGAACACAGCCGGGCAGAAAGCCTGTATGGGTAATCCTTATTGAGCAGCTTTCCAATATGGGACCGATCACCATGTATCCCAAGGGAGGCACAACGATGGTTACCGTACGTCAGGTCGCAGAGGTTATTGTCGGTGCGGCTGAGCGCAACAAGGGCGGCAACGCTTATCCTGTCGGTTACTATAACCTCACATGGGACGAGTTCCTTCACATTGTTCATAAGGCTATGGGACAGCCGAACAGAAAGATCATTCACATTGCAAAGTGGATGTTCAAGATGTACGGCGTTCATATGATGAACGAGTACAAAAAGCGCAACGTCGAGTCCGGTATCAATGCCGTTGACCTTGCGGAAATTATGTGTATGAACACATTTATCGACAAAAAATGGTGCGTTTCTCTCGGCGTTCAGGAGGACGATATCGAGTCCGCTATCTTTGATTCCGTCAAGCTTTCGGTTGACGCTTTCACAGGCAAGCAGAAGCTCCTTGAAATGAAAGGAGAATAAAACATGGAAAAGATCAGTCTTATCACGGGAGCAACAGGCCATATAGGCTATGCGCTTCTCAAAGAGCTTGTTGATAACGGGGAAAAGGTGCGTATCCTTATCAGAAAAGATGTTCCCGTATTTGACGGAATCGACTGCGAAAAGGTCTACGGAGATGTAACCGATTCGGCTTCGCTTGAAAAGGCTTTCGAGGGTGTTGACGTTGTTTATCACCTTGCCGGCGTTATTGATATTAACCCCGGTATGGAGGATCTTACATGGAAGGTTAACGTTAACGGAACTAAAAATGTCGTCAGAGCTTGCAAAAGATGCAATGTCCGCCGTCTTGTTTATGCTTCCTCAGTTGACGCTTTTCCGCCGCTTCCCGATAATCAGCTTATGACTGAGCTGGATCATTTTGACCCAAGAAATCTTGACGGTACATACGCTAAGACCAAGGCTATTGCAACTCAGTTTGTTCTTGATAACGTTCATGACGGAAGCCTTGACGCTGTTGTTGTTCATCCCGGTGCATGTATCGGTCCTTATGATTTTAAGGTTTCCAGCGTCGGTGAAATGGTTCGTATGTTTGTAAAGGGCAATTTCCCTTGTTCTCTTTCTTTCGGCGCATATAATTTTGTTGATGTGCGTGATGTCGCAAAGGGAATGTATGCGGCAGCTCAGAAGGGTAAAAAAGGCGACTGCTATATCCTTTGCGGCGAGATGATTTCCACGGACGGCTTTATCAAGGCGGTTGCTAAAGCCTGCGGTAAGAAAGCTCCCGGTTTCAAGATGCCGTACAGTGTTGTTAAGCCTGTCGCACCCTTGATGGAGAAGTATTATGCGATAACAAAAACAACTCCGCTGTTCACCCGTTATTCGATCAGAAAGCTTATGTCAAACTGCAATTTCTCTATTGAAAAGGCAAGAAAAGAGCTTGGTTACGATCCGATGAGCGTTCAGCAGTCTGTTGACGATATGGTTGCCTGGATCAAGGAATATGAACAGAAATAATTTCATTTTCGGTCTGAAGTAAAATATTGTTTTGGCTTGTATAGGATTTTTATCCAATGCAAGCCATTTTTCTTTTTTATACAATAGAGTGCTTGTGAATATTGACAATAATTAGATATTATGCTAATATTAAATTATTATAGGCTTAAAAGGAGATTCAATTTATGGAGATTTTTGACGCACCCTCGGTTCGTGAATTGCTTGACAGCGGAGCTGAAAAATACGGCAATTCGACCTTTATAAAGTTTATCAGAAACGGCGCTATCGAGGAGAGAAGCTTCATAAAAGTCCGCAGTGACAGCCTTGCTGTTTGCCGCTGGATCAGAAGTCTTTCCGAAAAGAGAATGCACATTGCCATAATAGGCAAATCAAATTATGAATATATAACCTGTCTTTCGGGTATTCTCATCAGCGGTAATGTTGCCGTGCCTTTCGCTCCCGACATTTCCGTTGAGGAAGCGGCGGAGCTTTTTAAACGTGCCGATATAGAAATGGTGCTTTATGAGCAGGAGTTTTCGGAAAACGCCGAACGACTTAAAGAGCTGTGTCCATTTATAAAGTTTGCCGTAAATCTCGGTGATCTCGAAGAATTTGACAGGATTTATAACGAGTATTCGGACAGTTCGCAATATGCCGCTTTGTCGGATATTGAAGTTGACAAAAATGCCTGCTGTGTAATTATCTTCACCTCGGGCACAACAGGAATTAAAAAGGGTGTTGCCCTTTCAACCCTTTCACTTGTCGGCAACATAATGTATCAGGATTACATTACCGATATCTTCACTCCCAATGATGTTGCGCTTTCTGTTCTGCCGATGTACCATATTTTTTGTTTTTCAGGCGACTATATTAAAAACCTCAAGGACGGTGTTCAGGTTTGTCTGAACGGTTCGCTAAAGGATATTATTAAAAATCTTACCGTATTTGAGCCAAAGGTCGTTCGTGTTGTGCCGATGATTGCTCAGACGCTTTTGCAGAGGGTAAAGGCAATACTTGCAAGAAACCCCGAAATGCAGGTTAAAGAGGCTGTTACACAGGTTTTCGGCAGGAATATTCAATGGCTCATTTCAGGCGGAGCTTATCTCAATCCCGAGCTTATTGATGAGTATGAAAAGCTCGGAATATTCCTTCGTCAGGGCTACGGCATGACAGAGGCTGGATGCAGAATTTCCGTTCCCGACAACACTGCGGCAAGAGAGTCTGTCGGCAGGATAATCGACTTATGTGAAGCACGTATTCAGAACGGCGAAATACAGGTAAAAACCCCGACTGTAATGCTTGGATATTATAAAATGCCTGAGGAGACTAAGGAGATGTTCACAGAGGACGGTTGGCTCAAAACAGGCGATATCGGAGAGCTTACCGAGGACAACCAGCTCTTCATTACAGGACGGGTTAAGAATTTGATAATTCTTTCAAATGGAGAAAATGTTTCTCCCGAAGCGATTGAGAAAAAATTTGCCGATGTTGAGCTTGTAAGCGAGGTTCTTGTTTTTGCAGAAAAAGACAGGATCATTGCCGAGATCTATCCTAACTACGAATATGCTGAGCTTGAGAAGATCGAAGATATTCAGACTGTGCTTGAACAGACGGTTGACAGAATGAATAAGACTGCAAAAGCAGCTCATATTATCTCTGAGGTCAGAGTCAGGACAGAGCCTCTCGAAAAAACCGCAAGCGGAAAAATCAAGAGAAAAGAAACGAAAATATAAAGCGAGGCATTAGAAATGCAGAATGTGAACAAGCCGATTTATAAACTCATTCCTCCGCAGGAAATGATTCAGTTTATGCTCAAATACAGTTTCTTTCATAAACAGGTTACTCAAATTCCCGATTCTGTCATTGTAACGAAGAAAATTGACTTTGACAAAATGACCGAGGCTTTTAATATTGAGATCGAGCGTAACGACTGTCTTAGGCTTTGCTTTTTCAAGCAGAACGGAAATATTATGCAGTATTTCCGTGATCCGTACAGAGTCGGTAATGTTCCTGTGCTTGAATTTTCCTCCGACGAGGAGAGGGAGAAGGTCTTGACAGAGGATGCAAGAACTCCCATCAGAATGTTGAAGGGAGAAATATTCAGGCTGAAGTTTTTTAAAACCCATGACGGCAGATACGGAATTTACATTTGTATTCATCATCTTGTTATGGATAATGCCGCCGTGTTTATGTTTTTTAACGATCTTTTTGCGATTTACGATCATCTTACCGAGGGTAAGCCGATGCCAAAACCCCTCGGAAGTTATGAGGAAAGAATAAAGAAAGAGCTTGCCTATGTTGAGGATAAAAGCAACCTTGAAAAAGAGAAGGAAGCTTATACTCAGTATATAACAAAGAACGGAGAGCCGCTTTATCTCGGAGTTGAAGGACCTAAGCTTCTTGAAGCCGAGAGAAAAAAGAAAAAGAATCCCGATATAATGGCACCGTCGCTTTTCGATCCAATTCACGACAAAGCCGAGCTTACCAAAAAAACTGTTCCTCTTGAGCTTAGCAAAAAGGTGTTTAAGTTTATGGAGGACAACAATGTCAGCGGTGAATGTCTTGTTCAGCTTGCAATGAGGCTTCATCTTTCAAAAATCAACGGCGGTCATCTTGACACATATTTTATTTCGCTTTGCACAAGGCGCAGAACTTTGACCGAGAAGCGTTCGGGCGGAACGGTTACGGCTCCGCTTCCGTGGAGAGTTCACCTTGAGGAGGACGACACTTTCTTTGACGCACTCGAAAAAATGTCAGAGGCTCAGGTCTGGGCTTACCGTCATATGGATTATCCGTATCTTGAGTACCGTGATCTTCAAAGAGAGCTGTTCAATTATTCCGCCGCCGCAGGAGCGTCAACGATGATGTTCTCGTGGTTCCCGATTGATGAAAAGTCGATGAACGGCTGGGATTATGAGTACATCGGCTACGGTCTCGGAAGATATATAATGGTGCTTTACACCTTTGCTATGAAGGATGTTCACAGCGGATGCCTGAAAACCAGTTTCCTTCACAGGACAAAGTTTGTCAGCACAGAGGATATTGACGCTTTGCAAAACGGAATGGTGAAAGCTCTTGAACTCGGAATAAGCAATCCCGAAATTACCGTTAAAGAGCTGCTTGAAAAAATTTAAGAGAGGTTTGTTAGTATGCTTGAAACCATCAGAAATATAATTTGCAGTTACGTTGACATTGATCCCAACGAGATCACGGAAAGCTCCAAGATCCGTTCGGATATCGGTCTTAATTCTTTCGATTTGGTAAATGTTGCGGTTGATCTTGAAAATGAATACGGAATATCGGTTGACAGCAAGTCCTTTGGCGGAATTAAAACCATCGGAGATATAATGAAATATATCGAATCGGTTAAAAAATAATTGCAAAAAAATTTGGGCTGTCGCTTCGTGCGACAGCCCGTTTTTTTATATTTATGACCAGATGAACCAGAGTAGAATATATCCTGTGATAACGGCGGCAAGGGTAAAGGGTACGCCGTATTTCATAAAGGTTGTAGCCTTGACCTCGTAGCCTTCCTTTTTGAGGATACCGATACCTGTGATGTTTGCGCTTGCACCGATCGGAGTGAGGTTTCCGCCGAGTGTTGCGCCGCAGAGCAGGCCGTAATAAAGCAGCTTAGGCTCCATACCGACATTTGCGGCGATAACGGGAACGATCGTGAGCATCGTTGCAGTGTAAGGAATATTGTCGATAAACGCCGAAAGGAGAACCGAGATCCAGACAATTACGGTAAAGATCAGGAACTGTGAGCCGGCACCGACCTTTGCGATTGCGTTGCCGATTACATCAATTACACCTGCATTCTTTATTCCGCCGATCACAACGAAAAGACCGATGAGAAGCGAGATCGTGTAATAGTCGATCTCCATGAGGGAGTCCTTGAGAATTTTGGTGTTCTTTTTGAAAACGATCTCACGGATAAGTCCGATGACGAAGAAAGCAATACAGATAACGCCGTTTGTGATGTCGGGCTTGTAGAACTGACCTTCAGCCGCAGCACTCTTATAGGGAATGAACGAAACGGCGATGAGGCAGATTATCGTTCCGAGGAGCAGATATGTAGGAAACTTATCCTCAACCTTTGTGCGTGAATTAAATTCTATCTTGCCGTTATCCTTGCGGAACATAATAAGTATGATTAGTGCGCTGACAAGTGCTCCGGCTTCAACAACCCAGAACATTCCGGGTTTGCCTTCGTCAACGAAGAAATCGGAAAAGTCAAGGTTTGCCGCCTTGGCAAGAAGAATAGAGGTAGTGTCACCGACGAGGGTTGCCGCACCCTGAAGATTGGAGGAAACGGCGATGCAGATAATCGACGGAACAGGGGATATGTTGAGCTTTTTGCAAAGTGCAAGTGCAACGGGTGCAATCATAAGCACGGTTGCAACGTTATCAACGAATGCTGAAACAATACCTGCGAAAAGTGACAGAGCAAATATCGTCCATTTGACATTCGGCATCTTGGAAATAAGGATATCTGACATCAGCTGAGGCATCTTTGACTCGATGAACAGATATACCGTTCCCATTGTGCCGGCGATCATCATAATTACGTTCCAGTCGATTTCCTTCAGAGCTTGTAAAAATCCGTATGAATAGGTCGAATTGCCGACGTTGAAAAATCCGATTCCGAAAAGATCGGGCGAAACCGAAGCGATTATTCCCAGACTGATGAAGATCAGGGCTGAGCCTATCGCAACATAAGGTCTGATCTTCTGGAAAGCCATCATAAGTACATAGGTGACGGCGAAGAGGATCAGGGCTGTGATTGTGATTGGGTTCATAGTGACACTCCTCAATATGTAATTTTTCGGTGGTATTATCCGATAACCGTTTTCCCAAAAATAAAGACAGAATCCCTACGGATTCTGTCTTGAAAAGGCCATAGTACGACGGTCAGTTCAACCTGAAACAAATAACGTAAAAACGCTATGACAGACTCCACCGCTTGCTGTCGGTCTGACCGACAAAATCAGGTTGCCGTATAATTATATCATATTAAATGCGGCTGTCAAGGAAAAATGATATGATTTATCAATTATTTCTCTTTTATTCTGACGGAAAAAAGATCGTCAATTTTTATCTCGGAATAATCCGACAGTATCAGTTTTCTGTTGATTTCATCAATCTTTTTTATCCTGACCTCCTTTTCAATATATGCTCCTCCGTCTTTTCTGCCGTCGCTTTTAAAAAATGTGATAATGACGGGTATATTTCTTTGCGGATTATTTTTTATGAAAAGAAGCTCACGGTTGATGACCTGCTTTTGCTCCTCGTCAAGTGTAATTTTTTTTTCCGTAAGTCTTGCGGTTTCCTCCATCTCGTCGTCAAGTCCCGTGAGTGCCGCAAAGGGTGCAAACTGAGCCGCTCTTGCGGTTCTTGTCATTCTCGGATGTTTTGTCGATGTGTGATGTGGCAGATTGATTATGTCGTCATACTTTCCTCTCATGCCTTGTGACCTCCGATCTGACGGTTTCTTTCAAGTGCGGTTGCGCCCTCCTCAAGGTTCATTCCCTTGATAATTGCGTTTTTGCCGTATTTTTGCTTTATCTTTACGATAGCGTTTTGCATATCCTTTTCCTTTTTCAGATTGTTTTCTTCCTCCTCGTTCTTTTTGGTGTCGGTAAAGAAATCAAGCTGTTCATATTCGCTTTCTTTTTTTGCCTGCGCTTCGGTAACAACATGGTTTGCGACTATATACATTCTTCTGACAAGCAGATTTTTATCCACGGTGCGGTCAAAAAGGCTCATTGCCGCCTGCGTTATGAGCTTTGTCGAAGCGGTAAACCTGCCTATATTTTCACTTCCGTGTGCATATTTCGGCATTTTGCGACCGTATCGGTCGGTTTCAACTGCGCCCTTGTAGTCCTTTTTTAGGTTTCCCGTGTCATAGCCGACCGTCAGGACGATCTGGTCTGTAACAAGCTTTTTTTCAACAAGATCAAGGGAAAGCAGATCAGCCATTTCTTTATAAACGAGCCTTGCTTTATCAAATTCATACGGCTCCTGAAGCACCTGACCGGAGCTTAAACTGCTGTTTTCGGGGCGGTAGGACTTGATATCGGAAATCTCCGTCGGCTCCCAACCCCAGGCATGATCTATCAAAAGCTCCGCATTGATACCGAAAAGCTTGTATAAAAGCTCCTCGTTGTAATAATCGGTTTCCCTGCCGACCGAGCAGCGTGCAATATCGCCCATGGTGTAAAGTCCGTGTGCTTCAAGCTTTGACGAATATCCTCTGCCGATTCTCCAAAAATCTGTCAGCGGACGGTGATCCCAAAGAATTTTGCGGTAGCTCATCTCATCAAGCTCTGCTATTCTAACTCCGTTTTCGTCAGGCTCGGTATGCTTGGCGTATATATCCATCGCAACCTTACAAAGATACATATTTGTTCCGATTCCTGCGGTTGCGGTAATTCCCGTTGTTTCAAGAACGTCCAGCACTATTTTCATCGCAAGCTCACGGGGAGTCATACCGTAGGTTTTCAGATAATTTGTTGCGTCAATGAAAACCTCGTCGATGGAATAAACATGGATATCCTCCGGGGCGATGTATTTTAAATATACATTGTATATCTGTGTACTGACCTCCATATAGTGAGCCATTCTCGGAGGAGCGGTTATAAAGGTAAGCTCGGCGTCAGGCTCTTTGACAAGCTCGGAATGAAAATAGGATTCGTGGGTAAAGCTATGCTTTGGAGCTTTGTATTTCCGCTGAGCATTTATTTCTCTAACCTTTTGATTAACCTCGAAAAGTCTCGGACGTCCCGGAACGCCGTAGGACTTCAAAGACGGAGAAACGGCAAGACAGATGGTTTTATCCGTTCTGGTGGGATCGGCTACAACAAGATTTGCGTCAAGCGGATCAAGACCTCTGTCAACACACTCAACAGAAGCATAGAATGATTTAAGGTCTATTGCAATATATGCCTTGTCAGACAAAAACCCACCTCCGGAAATTGTTATGAGAATATTATACATCGAAACACGAATTAAATCAAATTATAATGTACCGAAAAATGTACTGTGGAAAAATGAGTAATTTTTATAACATATGAATGCAATATGCACAAAAAATCAATACCAGACTTGTTCGTTTTGACGTAACAAAACTTGACAACATCGGCTCTAAAATATATAATATTCGTGCATTTTCAAATTAAATGAAAGGGAGTATCACTTTGAGTGAGTACATTGAAAGAGTTCTGTCTTGCGTAAGACAGAACAATTCCTCCGAGCCTGAATTTGTTCAGACGGTCGAGGAAGTTTTTAAATCAATCGAGCCGGTTGTAGAGAGGCACCCGGAATACGAAAAGAACGGTCTGCTTGAAAGACTTGTTGAGCCGGAGCGTATGTTCTCTTTCCGTGTCGCATGGGTTGACGACAACGGTAAGGTTCAGGTGAACAAGGGTTACAGATGCCAGTTCAACGGAGCTATCGGACCGTACAAGGGAGGTCTGCGTTTTCATCCGAGCGTTTATTCGGGAATTGTGAAGTTCCTCGGATTTGAGCAGATATTTAAAAACAGTCTTACCGGACTTCCTATAGGCGGAGCAAAGGGTGGCTCGGATTTTGATCCAAACGGAAAATCGGATGCTGAGATCATGCGTTTCTGTCAGGCTTTTATGAACAATCTTTACAGATTCATTGGTCCCGACATCGACGTTCCTGCCGGTGATATCGGCGTAGGCGGTCGTGAGATCGGATATCTCTACGGTCAGTACAGACACATCAAGGGCGTTTTTGAAAACGGTGTTCTTACGGGTAAGGGCAGAAGCTACGGCGGCTCGGATATACGTCCCGAGGCAACAGGCTACGGTGCGGTTTACTATGCCGAGGAGGTTCTCAAGCATTTCGGTGAGGATATGAACGGCAAGACTATCGCAATTTCAGGCTTCGGCAACGTTGCATGGGGTGTCGCAAAGAAAGCGGCTCAGCTCGGCGCAAAGGTTGTTACACTCTCAGGTCCCGACGGATATGTTTACGACAAAGATGGAATTTCCACCGATGAGAAAATTGAATATATGCTTGAAATGAGAGCGCACGGAAGCGGCAAGGTCAAGGACTATGCCGACAAATTCGGAGCAGAATATCATCAGGGAGAAAAGCCGTGGGGAGTTAAGGCGGACATCGTGATGCCCTGCGCCACACAGAATGAAGTCGATCTTGAAGAAGCGATGAAGATCGTAAACAACGGCGTGAAGTATTATATCGAGGTTTCAAATATGCCGACAACCAATGACGCTCTTGAATATCTTCAGGAGAAAGCTGTCGTTGCTCCGTCAAAGGCGGTTAATGCAGGCGGTGTTGCGGTTTCCGCTCTTGAGATGAGCCAGGATTCCATGCGATACAACTGGTCTGCCGAAGAGGTTGATGAAAAACTCAAAGAAATTATGAAAAATATTTATTCCAATTCCGTTAAGGCGGCTGAGGAATACGGCTGCGGCTATAATCTTGTTGCAGGCGCAAATATTGCCGGCTTCCTCAAGGTTGCCGACGCAATGATGCAGCAGGGTATTTTCTGATATAAATTCGCAAAAGGGGCGTTTTTTCGCCTCTTTTTGCTCTTTTGTAACCATTTGTAATTGAAAAATATAAAAAACTTGTTATAATATTTCGGAGGTGAGCGTAATGAAAGGAAAAATCATTGTTATTGAAGGGCTTGACGGAAGCGGAAAGTCAACTCAGATAGAGTATCTTAAAAATAAGCTTTCCGGACAAAATGTATGTCAGATTAAGCTTCCCGATTACGACAGCGATTCAAGTGCGCTTGTTAAGATGTATCTCAGAGGAGATTTCGGAAAAAAGCCCGAAGATGTGAACGCATATGCGGCTTCCGCCTTTTACGCTGTTGACAGGTATGCTAATTTCAAGATGAAGTGGAAGAATAATTACGATAAGGGCGATATTATTATTTCCGACCGTTACACAACCTCCAACGCTTATCATCAGGCAACCAAGATACCCAAGGAGGACAGAGCCGAATTTTTCTACTGGCTTGAGGATTTCGAATACGGTCTTATGGGTATTCCTGAGCCTGACGCAGTTATCTTCCTCGATATGCCGATCGAGATATCACAGAAAATGATGTCGAAGCGGTATGATGGAGACGAAAGTAAAAAAGATATTCACGAGAGCAATCTCGATTATTTATACAAATGCCGTGACGCTGCACTTGACGCAGCTCAGGAAATGGGCTGGTTTGTCATTGAGTGTAGTGACGGAAACGAGCCGAGGTCTGTTGAGGATATCGGCAATGAAATTTTTAGCATTGTTACCCGGGAGGTATTATGAGCTGTTCCTTTCATAAGCCCGCTTTTGACGATATAAAGTGGATGAAAGAAAAATTAAAAGAAAGTCAACCGAAATGCTGTGATTTTTCTTCTGGAAATCTCATCGGCTGGAGCAGATTTTTCAACGGCAGAGTGGGTGAGATTGATGATTGTCTGGTTGTACGGGTCAAGGACGAAGCCTCCTTCTGCTTTCCGAAAGGTAAAAATTATGAGCAGGCTCTAAAAACTATTGTCTCGGAGTACGGTTATCCCGATTTCTACACCCTTGAGAAGCATGAAACGGAGATCATTGAAAAACTATTTCCCGGGAAATACAGCTTTAAGGCTGTAAGAAACTCCTTCGATTATGTTTATTCCCGTGAAAAGCTTGCGACGCTTAAAGGAAAGAAATATCACGCAAAAAGAAATCATATCTCATATTTTGAAAAAAACAATAACTGGAGCTTTGAACCGCTCTCAAGAAAAAACATTGACGACTGCGTTGCCATGAACGAAAAATGGTATGAGCTGAATGTCGAAAAGGACAGGGTCGGAATTGAACATGAGCGTGAAGTCCTGCGTATGAATTTTGAACACTTTGAGGAGATCGGATGCGTCGGAGGCGTTCTCAGGGTTGACGGAGATGTTGTTGCCTTTACGTTCGGCGAAAGGCTCAATGACAATACTTTTGACACTCATTTTGAAAAAGCCTTTTCCGATATAAGGGGAGCGTACCCGATGATAAATATGCTCTTTGCAAAGAATATGCTTACTGATTATGAGCTTGTAAACCGTGAGGACGACGTAGGCTCGGAAGGTCTTAGAAGTGCAAAGCTGTCATACCATCCCGAAATTCTTATTGAAAAATATGCCGCAATAAATATTAAGGACAAGCCGTAAGACGGTTGCTGAGGATTGATTCATAATGAATTGTGTTGTTGATACAGTTCGGTACAGGGAGGATATTATTTTCCTGTGGCACGAAAGCTTCGGTGACAATAGGGAATATATAGAGTTTTTTCTCGACAACTGCGAGGACAAGCTTTGTCTCGGTTATATCGGGAAAAACGGTCTTGCTTCGATGCTGTTTCTTTTAAACGGAAGCGTAAACGGTTGTTCCTGTAAATATATTTATGCCGCCTGTACCTCGAAACGTTTCAGAGGACAGGGACTTATGGGCGGACTTATTGAGTATTCAAAAAAAATATGCTCAGATAATAATTTTGATTTTATTTTCCTTGTTCCAGGAGAGGAGAGCCTGTATTCATACTATTCAAGGTTCGGATTTATTCCTAAGATGATGAGGAGCGAGCTTGAGCTGAAAGGCGGAAGCGGTACTTTTGAACCGAAAAAGACGACCGATATCCGCTTTGCGGCGGAAAAAAGACTGAAGCTTCTGCCTGCAGACCGCTTTGCCTTTGACCTGAAAACCACCGAATATACGGTATCCGAATTTCTTCATACAGGCGGAGAAATCTACTTTGCGGACGGAGAGAACGGTTATCTCGCCTTTGCCGTCAGGGACAACAAAAATATCCTTATTAAAGAGCTTTTACCTCAGTTTAATAAAAATTTAACAAATATTTTAACATTATTTGAAAATTTAGACGCTGAAAATGTTTACATTCGCACTCCGATAGTGTATAATAGTAAAGATATTGGGGATTTGGGCACAAAATGTGGTATGCTGTACCCGATTTCCGCCAAAGCTAAAGACAGTGTCAACACAACCGATATGTTCTATTCGGGAATGTATCTTGACTGAGAGGTATAAAAATGATTTACGTTTTTCTTGCAAACGGATTCGAGGAAATCGAAGGTCTTACCGTTGTTGATTTTTTAAGACGCGCCGAGCTTGAGGTCTGCACCGTCGGTATCTCCGGCAAGCTGATTGTCGGCGCACACAATATTCCGGTTTTCTGCGATCTTGACGAATCGGAGGTCAGACTTGACGACGAGCTTACCGCCGTTGTGCTTCCAGGAGGAATGCCCGGCACGCTCAATCTTGAAAAATCGGAAACGGTAACAAACGCCGTTAATTTCTGCGCCGAAAACGACAGATTTATCTGTGCTATCTGCGCCGCTCCGTCAATTCTCGGTCACATGGGATTGTTGACGGATAAAGAAGCGTGTTGCTTCCCCGGTTTTGAAAATGAGCTTGAGGGAGCAAGGGTGAGCGAAAAATTCGTTTGCCGAGACGGAAAGATTATTACGGCTAAGGGTATGGGAGCTGCGATTGATTTTTCGGAAAAAATCGTTTCCTGCCTTGCCGATGAAAATAATGCGAAGCGGATCAAAAGATCCCTTCAGTGTCCCTATCAATAAAAAGGAGGACGAAATATGAAAGACGAAAACGGCAGAGAGTATTCCGATTATGATATTGACAAGCTCATTGAAGAGTATTCCGATATCAACAGGAAGCCTGAGCCGCAGCATATTTCACAGCCGCCGCAGGAAAGAAAGAAGTTTGTCGTCCATATCGACGAATCTCTGATCGACGAGCCTCAGAAAGAACAGCCTAAGCCTCAGTCGGGCGGAATCTATTTTTCAAATTATCAGAAACACCGCACTTCGACGAATAATGCAGGCGGTTCTGTTCCTGTCCGTAACGACAGGAGGACAACCTCTCCGTCGGGCGGTCGGCAGACAAATGCAAAGCGGGCTAAGGGGCAGAAGATCAATAAAGTCAAAAACGGTATCGAAAGAGTCGGAGGCAAAGCCGCCGTCGGTTTTCTTGCGTTTATACTTATTTCCACTATTTTGCTTTCCTATATCGGCATAACCTGTATCGGCGATATGCTTGCGATCAACAGGAGCGAGGACAATGTTGTCGTTGAAATTCCGGCTGAATCAAGCTACAGCGAGATTATTGACATTCTTCAGGACAACGGACTTATCAAGAGGAAGCTTTTCTGCAAGATGTTCACAAAATTCCGAGGCTTCGACGACGAAACATATCTGAGCGGTCAGTATTATCTCAACGGCAAAATGGGCGTTGAGGGTATGCTGAAGGATATTATGGCGGCTCCTGTTTCGGCAGAGTCTATCTCTCTGAGCTTCCCTGAGGGCTGGACTGCTTCTCAGATACTTGAAAAGATAGAAAAGTATGATGTATGCGATTCGTCAAAGGTTCTTACGGTAATGAGAACAGGAAAATACAATTATGATTTTATCAACGACATCAAGGATAACAACAAGAGATATCTCAAGCTCGAGGGTTATCTTTTCCCGGATACCTACGATTTCTATGTTGACGCCGATCCCAACTATGTAATCAACAAGTTCCTTGATAACTTTGAGGCAAAGTGGGAGGACGAATATGACAACCGTGCCGCTGAGCTTGGATTTACAAGGGATGAGATCATCACTATCGCCTCAATCATTCAGAAAGAGGCAGCAAACTCCGATCAGATGAAGGTTATTTCTTCTGTTATTCACAACAGACTTAAACACTCTGCGGATTATCCGACGCTCGGCTGTGACAGTACGGCACTCTATGTCAGCAATTATGTCACTCCGGTTGTCGGCGAGGCTCAGGGCGAAATATACTATAACGCATACGACACAGGTGCGATCAAGGGACTGCCTCCCGGACCGATCTGCAACCCCGGTATGGATGCGATCAGAGCCGCACTTTATCCGTCGGATACCGATTACTACTTCTTCGCCCACGATAAGGCAGGCACTATCTACACCGCCTCGACCTATAAGGAGCACAAGAACAATCTTGTCAAGATAATCAAGGCGAACAGCTCAACGGACTAAGGATAATTATGAGTAATATTAAAACTGTCGTGCCGGAGCTTCTTTCTCCGGCAGGCGATATGGAAAGATTTGACCGTGCTCTGTATTTCGGAGCCGATGCAATCTATGTCGGCGGATCGGCATTCTCCATGCGTGCCGCTCCTGCCAACTTCACTCAAAGCGAGTTGAAAAAAGCAGTTGATAACGCACATGAAAAGGGAGTAAAGGTTTATCTGACCTGCAACACCGTTCCGAGAAACGATGAGATCGACAGGCTTCCGGATTTCCTGATGGCTTATGCCGAAACGGGAGTTGACGCATTCATTATCTCCGATCTCGGAGTTATGACGATTGCAAAAAAATATACGCCGAGTGTTGATATTCATATTTCAACTCAGGCAGGTATAACCAATTACGCTTCGGCAACAGAGTGGTATAACATGGGTGCGACGAGGGTTGTAACCGCAAGGGAGCTTTCGCTAGAGGATATCGCAACGCTCAGAGCCAAGACTCCCAAGGAGCTTGAAATTGAATGCTTTGTCCACGGCGCAATGTGCGTTTCCTTTTCCGGCAGGTGCCTTTTGTCTAACTACCTTGTTGACCGTGATTCCAACAGGGGCGAATGTGCTCAGCCCTGCCGCTGGCAGTACAGTCTTATGGAGAAAACCCGTGAGGGCGAGTATTTCCCCGTTGACGAGGACGAGAACGGCACATATATTTTCAATTCCAAGGATATGTGTATGATAGAGCATATTCCCGAGATGGTTAAGGCAGGTATTTCAAGCTTTAAGATCGAGGGCAGAGCAAAATCCGCTTACTACACTTCCGTAATTACAAACGCATACCGTCAGGCTATCGACGGATATCTCAAAAATCCGACCGACAGCTATAAGCCCCCCAAATGGGTTGTTGACGAGATGTATAAAATCAGCACAAGAGAATACTGCACCGGTTTCTATTTCGGACATCCGAGGGACAATGCGCAGATTTATTATGACGGCGGATATAAAAGAGACTGGAGCGTTATGGCGGAGGTTCTGTATTCCGAAAACGGCAGAACTTTCTGCCGCCAGAGAAACAGATTTTTTGACGGAGAGAGGCTTGAGGTTCTCCAAAGGGGAGTTGAGCCGTACGAGATCACCATAAAAGATCTCAGAGATGAAAACGGGGAGAAAATAGAAAAAGCACCCCACCCGATGATGACTGTCAGCTTTGAGAGCGAGAGGGATATCCCTGCGGACGCTCTGATTAGAAAGGCTGTCTGAACTATTTGTTTATTTTAATTCGGAGGCTTTTATGCTTTTAAGTAATATTCTGAACGGTATTGAATATCAGTGTGATAATTTTATTGATTTTGATATTAAGGATGTTACATACAATTCAAATAATGCCGGTGAGGGAAAGTGTTTCGTCTGTCTTGTCGGAACGGTTTCGGACGGACACAGCTATGCTCTTGACGCATATAGCAAAGGCTGCAGGTGTATTTTCACTCAGAGAAAGCTCGAATTGCCGAGCGACTGCGTGCAAATCGTCACTCCTGACACCCGCTGTACTCTTGCGGCTGTTTCTTCGAATTTTTTCGGAAATCCGTGTGACAGTCTTACGATTATCGGAATTACGGGAACAAAGGGTAAGACGACTACCGCCCACCTTATTAAAACTTTGATTGAAGCGTGCGGAGAGAATTGCGGTTTGATCGGAACGTTAGGCGCAATGTTTGGAGATACCGTTATTGATACGCTGAACACCACTCCGGAAAGCTATGAGCTTCATAAGATTTTCAGACGTATGGTAGATGCAGGATGCAGATTCTGCGTTATGGAGGCTTCCTCGCTCGGACTGAAAATGCACCGCACCGACGCTATAAAATTTAATGCAGGAGTTTTCACAAATCTTTCTCCCGATCATATAGGTACAGTTGAGCACCCCACATTTGAGGACTATGCTCAAAGCAAAAAGCTCCTGTTCAAATATTGCAGTCATGCGATTGTCAATGCCGACGATCCTTCGTCCGAATATATGCTGGAGGGCTTTGACGGCGAAAGGGTAACTTTCGGTCTTTCAAATGCCGATTTTACTGCCGAGAACGTCACTCAGTTCCGGAGCAAGGATTTTTTCGGAATTACCTTTGACTGTATCTCAAAAGATGAAACAATTCATATTGAAGTCCCTGTTCCCGGTTATTTCAATGTTTATAATGTTCTTGCCGCCGTTGCCGTTTGCAAAATGTTCGGCTTTGATATAAAGAATCACGTTGACAGTCTCAGAGATTTCAAGGTGATCGGCAGGACGGAGATCGTCCGGGTAAACGACGACTATGATGTTATTATAGATTTTGCACACAACGGACTGAGTATGCACAGTCTTTTATCCACGCTTAAAACATATCCGCACAACAGGCTCATAGTTCTTTACGGAGCAATAGGCGAAAAAAATCAGATACGCCGAAGTGAGCTTGGTACTGTTACAGGAAAGGAAGCGGATCTGTCCATACTGACCTCCGAGGATCCCGGCAAGGAGGATCCTGTCAGAATTGCCGAGGAAATTGCCGGTTATATCAGACAGGTCGGAGGAAAATATATTATTATCGAAGACAGAAAAGAAGCGATTCGTTACGCTCTTTCTCATCTTGAAAAAGGCGATATACTTGTTCTTGCAGGTAAGGGAAACGAAAACTTTATGAAAACAAAGAACGGAAAGGTTCCCTATTCCGAGCATGAAGAAGTTCAAAAATACATTGACAGTATATCAAAGTAAAAATAATTCTTTTTCAGTTTAAATTCAAGGAGGTAATTATATGCCGCAAAAAGGATCAGGCGCAGCAAAAAAGAAAAAAAGAAACCGACTGAATAATTTATCAAACGCAGGCGCTTTCTTTATTTCGTTGCTCGCTATCTTCGGCTTTACTCTCATAATCTGCGTCGGCTACGTTTTTATCAACGCAGTCACGGTTGTTGCAGGCGATCCGGTAATCAATCTTGAGAGCGCAAGGAACAACCAGAATCAGACATCCTTCCTCTATGCCGAGGATTCTTCCGGAAAACAGATAGAGGTTTTGCGTCTGCACGGAGAGGAAAACCGTATATGGGTTGACTTTGACAAGATCCCGAAGCAGATGAAGGACGCTTTTATTGCCCTTGAGGATAAGAGATTTCAGAATCACCACGGCGTTGACTGGATCAGAACGATCGGCGTTTTTATCAAACAGAACGATCAGGGCGGCTCAACAATTACTCAGCAGCTCGTTAAAAACGTTACGGGTAACAATCAGGTGACCTATGTCCGTAAGTTCAATGAGATTCTTTCCGCCCTCAACCTTGAAAAGAATTTTACCAAGGACGAGATTCTTGAGGCTTATCTTAACACGATCTATCTCGGACAAGGCTGTTACGGCGTTGAAACTGCGGCGGAAACCTATTTCGGAAAATCGGTTGATGAGCTGAACGTTTCCGAGTGTGCCGTTATTGCCTCTATCACTCAGATGCCCTATTCCTATGATCCTATCAACAATCCCGAGGACAACAGGACAAGACAGCTCTACTGTCTCGGCGAAATGCTCGATCAGGGTAAGATCACAAAAGAGGAATATGAGGAAGCCGTCAACTTTGACCTGATTTTTACTACCGATGACGACTATGTTCCGAGTGAGGCTGAGCTTGAAAGACGGGAGAATGAGAAGAACGCAAAAGCTTCCTCCGAGTTCCAGAGCTTTTATGTTGACTTTGTTATAGACGATGTTATCGACAGACTTCAGAGCGACCTCGGATATTCCTACAATGAAGCCCGTGACGCTATCTACGGCGGCGGACTCAGGATATATACTGCGGTTGATCTTGATGTTCAGAAAACTACCGAGGATATTTATGTCAACAGAAAGGGCTTTGAGGATAAGAAAAATGCCCAGTCTGCAATTACCATAATGGACTACAAGGGCAGAGTTGTTGCTATCGTCGGTCAGGCAGGCGTTAAGGAGGGTAACCGAGTTCTCAACAGAGCAAGCTCATCTCCGAGATCGCCCGGATCTTCTATCAAGCCGCTTACCTCTTACAGTCCGGCTATTGAGCTTAATGAAATCACATGGTCATCATATCTTCTCGATTCGTCGGTTTCTTACGGCGGCTGGAGAACACGAAACGCTTCGGGCGACTACGGTTCGGGCGCTAACGTTACGGTTCAGAACGCTCTTGCAAGATCCCTGAACACCATTCCTGCAAGAATTATCATCAATATGATCGGTATCGACACCGCATATGATTACCTTGTAAATAAATATCATATCACAACCACCGTTGAGGAATCCGATAAGAGTGCGGCTCCGATGTCAATCGGATCAATGACCTACGGCACGACCTCGCTTGAAATGACTGCGGCCTATGCGGCGTTCGGAAACGGCGGATACTATTACAAGCCGTATTCGTTCTATTACATTGAGGACGCTAACGGTAAAATCCTTATTGATAACAGAAATAATAAGGGTGAACAGGTTATTTCAACGGGTACAGCCGAGGTTATGAGACATCTGCTTATGACGGTAACCACCAGCTATTACGGCACAGGCTCAAGCTATAAGACAAGCGGATTTGATACCTTTGCAAAAACAGGTACTACCGATGATAACAACGATAAGTGGTTTGTCGGCGGCACACCGTACTATGTTGCCGCAGTCTGGTACGGTTACGATATCCCCGAAAGCATATACACATGGGGCAATCCTGCCGGCGCGGTACACAAGACAGTATTCGATGCCATACATGAGGATCTTCCAGACAAGGAGTTTGAGGATCTTGACGGCGCTGTCGAAAAAACTTATTGTACCTATACAGGAAAGCTTGCTTCCTCAAGCTGCTATTCGACGGCTACCGGCTGGTATAAGAAGGACAATGTTCCCGATTACTGCACAGGTCACTATTATTCTCCGTCTGATGATGACGAGGATAAAGATAGTGATAGCGAAGAAAAAACTACAAAAGCAGAAGCTCCTGCTACTTCCGCACCTGCCCAGGCTGATAACGATACGGACGACGGCGCAGACACGGATGATTAAAATAAGAAAATAATACGGAGGCGGTTGCATGGTTATTATGTCTGTCGATTACGGTGATGCGAGGACGGGCATAGCGATATGCGACCGCCTTGAAAGTTTGGCTCATCCCGTTGAGGTCATCAAACAGAGCTATGAGCCAAAGGTTTTGGAAAGAATAAAAGAGCTTGTTGATATCAACAAGCCGGAGCTGATAGTTGTCGGATATCCTAAAAATATGGATTCTACGGCAGGGGAGAGAGCGCAGAAATGCGAGTCTTTTGCCGAAAGGATTACTGCCAAAACGGGAGTTGAAACCGCACTTTGGGACGAGAGACTGACCACCGTTTCAGCTCATATGTATTTATCGGACAACAATGTCAGAGGAAAGAAAAGGAAGAATGTAGTTGACGCCGTTGCGGCTGTCATTATTTTGCAGGATTATCTTGATTACAGGAGAAACAAAAATGCAAAGTAAAACCTCCGAAGGCATAAAGCTTATATTATCCGAACTCTACGGAGCGGCGTTTATGATCTTCTCCGCCTATATCGGTATGCATTTTACAGGCAAGCTTGCTTTTCAGATCGCTTTAACATTTTTCGCTTCGCTGATATTTACCGTTGTTGCAGATTTATTAAAAATAAGAATTACCGTTCTTTCACATTCGGTTTGTATCTCTGCTACGTTCTGGGTGCTGTGCGCCGTTATCGGGCAGATGGTTTTGAAGAATACTTTTTTGATTTTTTACTCTGCGTGGGAATATATGTTTTACTACGACAGCATCGGTATGATATTCATTGTAATGATTGTCGTTATTGCTTATCAGCGTTTTAAAGCTTTTTTCAAAAAAGACCGTTTTCTGACCGAACAGTACAAGAAATTTTATTCCGTTTCATCGGTTGCTTTCACCGCATTTTACATTGTCGTTCTGATCTATTGCTTTTTTATCTGCCGTATTCCGGGAGGAGAAAGGGTGGAGCCGAATCTCAGATTGTTTGAAGCCTTTAGATGGACTTTCCTTTCGGGATATCTCGATTACGAGCGAATGATTCTGTTTTTTGGAAACATTGCAATTTTCGTTCCGCTCGGCTATCTGCTGTTCCATAGCCTGAAAAAGGGAAAACGAAAAATCCTCCTTGTTCTGCTGCCTGTTTTTCTTAGCTCTGCCATCGAATTTTCACAGTATTATTTCGGAATGGGACATCCCGACGTGGATGATGTTCTTTTGAATGTGATCGGCTTTTACATCGGAGCTTTACTGAAAATGCTTTTGGACAGGGCTTTTAAGCTTGAGGAATAATCATTCCTTCTTTTTTGAAAACAAAAGCTCTTTTGCTCCTACGGCAATCAGCATAACTGCGAATATCGTTCTTAAAGTTTTGTCATCAAGTCTGTTCAGCAGAAGATATCCGAGTGCGACGCCGACCAGACCGTAGGCTATATAAACCAATGCCGCTTTTTTGTCTATAAGTTTGTTTTTGATGTGCATTACAACAGCAAGGGCGGCTGACGGAATGAAAAAAAGCAGATTTATCCCCTGAGATACGACCTGCGGCATATCCTTATACAAGGTGAGGTAAAGAATCAATATACCTCCGCCGCCGAAGCCCATTGCTCCGAGTATTCCCGATATAATTCCTGCGATAATATCAAGTATCATTTCATCAGCATCCTGATTCCTGCATAGATTATAAAAATTGAAAAAACCTTGCTCAAAATATTTTTCGGGATCTTAGGAAGAAGCAAAGCTCCGATTATTGAGCCGACAAGTCCGGGTATAAGATAGATATAGCTGTCGCTGAGCCTGACCTGTCCTTTCAGAAGATAGCCTGCGGCGCTGATCACGGTCAGCGGCAGAATTACGGCTATTGCCGTTGCATGGGATTTTGTCTGATCCGTTCCTCTGAGCTTCAGAG
Organism: Clostridiaceae bacterium; assembly: GCA_016292785.1. Lineage (GTDB taxonomy): Bacteria > Bacillota > Clostridia > Oscillospirales > Acutalibacteraceae > CAG-488. The sequence goes on from JAEDFL010000003.1 coordinate 79,883, forward strand.
CCTCAACGGCAACAATTCCTCCGCAAGAGCCTATCAGTATGTTTATTGCTCCTGTCAAAATTCCGAGAAGTACATTTACCGTTTTTTTCATAGTCTTTTCACCGTCTGCATATTTTTTATGTATGGGGTGATTGTGTGAAGATGAAACGTTATCAAATAATTGCTGTCATTACAGCCTTTCTTATTATATTATCCGTAATGCTTTACTTTACATTCATGGCTAATTCTTCCTCAGATGTTGCTATGGCAAGGCCTGTTTCTCAGCAAACCGTTATTATTGACGCAGGTCATGGCGGCGAGGACGGCGGAGCAGTAGGCATTGACGGAACTGTTGAAAAGAATATAAATCTTGATATTGCATTAAAGCTGCAAAAGCTTTTGATTTTCTACGGATTTGACGTTGTTATGACAAGAACCCGTGATATAATGGTCTGTGACGACGGACTTGACTCTCTCAGAAAAAGAAAGGTTTCGGATATTCACAACCGTTTTGCAATAATGCAAAAGTATCCCGACGCTGTTTTTATTAGCGTCCACCAGAATAAATTTTCCGATCCTGCTCAGCACGGAACACAGGTTTTTTATTCGGGCAATAACGAAAAAAGCAAGCTCCTTGCCGAAGCGATTCAGAACTCGGTGGCAACCGTTTTACAGTCTGACAACAGCAGGATTGTCAAAAAGTCGGGATCGGGGATTTACCTGCTTTATCATGCCGAACTGCCTGCCGTGTTGGTGGAGTGCGGATTTGTTTCAAACAGTGATGAGGTTAAGAAGCTTAAAGATGAAAAATACAGAATGAAGCTTGCGATGCTTATCGCAGACGGACTTTTAAAATACTTAATGAATGGGTGATTAAATGGCACCGAAAGCCAAAACTTTATACGTTTGTTCCTCCTGCGGACATGAGAGCGCAAAGTGGTACGGCTGCTGCCCCGGATGCGGCGAATGGAATACAATGGACGAGGTTTTCAAAGCTCCGGAAAAAGCGAAAACCGCCTCAAAAAATTCATCGGGCGGCTTTTCTGCAAATGTTCAGATGATAAACGATATTACCTGTGACGGTGAGGTCAGACATAAAACCGGTCTTGAGGAACTGGACAGAGTGCTCGGCGGCGGTATTGTCAAGGGTTCTCTTGTCCTTCTCAGCGGTGATCCCGGAATAGGTAAATCAACTCTGCTTTTGCAGATCTGCCAGTACCTCGGTCAGACCTTGAAGATACTCTATGTTTCGGGCGAGGAATCGGCGCATCAGATCAAGCTCAGAGCGGACAGGCTCGGGGTAAACACCGAAAATCTTTTCGTTCTCTGTGAAACCGATGTTCAGATCGTCAGCGAACATATGCGAGCGGCAAAACCCGACCTTGTTATAATCGACTCCATTCAGACGATGAATTTACCTGAGCTTAATTCTTCGCTCGGAAGCGTCGCACAGGTCAGGGAATGCACGAACTGCCTTATGCAGACCTCAAAGAGCCTGAATATACCGACGATTGTTGTCGGTCACGTCAATAAGGACGGCAATATTGCAGGTCCTAAGGTGCTTGAGCATATTGTTGACGCCGTGCTTTACTTCGAGGGAGAAAGGCATTTGTGCTACCGCATACTCAGGGCGGTTAAGAACAGGTACGGCTCCACCAATGAGATCGGTGTTTTTGAAATGAAGGATAACGGTCTTTCCGAGGTGGAGAATCCCTCCGAAATGATGATTTCGGGCAGACCAAAGAACACATCGGGCTCCTGTGTTGCGTGTCTGATGGAAGGCTCAAGACCAATTCTTGCCGAGGTGCAGGCACTTGTCAGCACGTCCGGTTACGGCAATCCGAGAAGAATGGCAAACGGTTTTGACTACAACAGACTGGCAATGCTTGCCGCCGTGCTTGAAAAACGGGCAGGCTATTTTATGAGCAACTGCGATATTTACATCAATGTTGTCGGCGGTCTGAGGCTCGATGAGCCTGCTTCGGATCTTTCCGTTGCGCTTGCGTTGATTTCAAGCCTGAAGGATGCTCCGATCCGTGATGATGTTATCGCATTCGGTGAGGTTGGTCTCGGCGGAGAGATACGCTCCGTTTCAAGCTGTGAACAGCGAATCAAGGAGTCTGCAAGGCTTGGCTTTAAAAGATGTATAGTTCCTTATCACAACTACAAAAATCTAAATGCGAAAATTAAGGATATTATTGAGATCATTCCTGCAAGAACAATCAGAGCCGCATTTGAGGCTTCAATATAACTTCAAAGGACGAAAGTCGATTTCCCGGCTTCCGTCCTTGTTGATTTGAAATTATACTAATTTTTTCCATTCGCTGACAGCAAGAGCGTCACAGCGTTCGTTTTCGGGATGTGAGGCATGTCCTTTAACCCAGTTTATCGTGACCTTATGTTTGTCGTAAAGCGTCAGAAGCTCGTCCCAGAGGTCAGGATTAAGAGCAGGCTTGTTATCGCTTTTTTTCCAGCCCCTTGCTTTCCAGCCTTTTGCCCACCCCTTTGAAAGCCCGTCAGCAACGTATTTTGAGTCGGTCGTCAGAATAACCTCGCACGGCTCCTTGAGAAGCTTCAACGCTTCAATCACGCCCGTCAGCTCCATGCGGTTATTTGTGGTGTTTTTTTCTCCGCCGCTGATGACCTTTTCTGTTCCTTTATACCTGAGAATTGCGCCCCATCCTCCGGGGCCTGGATTTCCGGAGCAGGCTCCGTCCGTAAAAATTTCAACCTGTTTCATCATTTCACCTCATGCTTGTATTTTAGCATATGTGTTACGAAAAAACAACTGCTGATTACAAGCAGAAAATGTTTACGGATAAATATTGTTTCCAATAATTATATTATATGTCGGTATTTATCATTGACTTTTGACCGAAAAAATAGTATGATTATTTAGTTAGATTGGGTAATTATGTTATTGTTGCCCGTTTTATATTGTCTTAAATACGGTTTACATATAAAAATTTTAAGAATAGGAGTAAATTAGTTTAATGCCGAACAATGAAAAAACCGACAAGGTTCAGAAGTCTGCGGCTAAAAACAAGCAGACCAAACGCAGTGTAAAACAGTCAAAAACTGCAAAAAATCAAAAAAATTTGACGTCCAAGAACGAAAAGACTTTACCGAAAAAATCGAACGCAAGAGGCGTTCAGGACGCCGAAAGAAAAAGAACGGCTCAGAAAAAGACCAATCAGAAGAAAAGAAGCTCGTCTAACTCTAAAAAGAACAGGAAGAAAAACGTCAAATCAGTTAAGATCGGATTTCTCGGCGGCTTGAACGAGATCGGCAAGAATATCACGGTATATGAATTCGAAAATGATATTGTAATTGTAGACTGCGGTCTTGCTTTCCCCGAGGCTGATATGCTCGGAGTCGATCTTGTCATTCCGGATTTCACCTATCTTGAGGAAAACAGGGATAAGATCAGGGGTATTATCATCACTCACGGACATGAGGATCACATCGGCGGTCTTGCCTATCTTTTACAGAAAATCAACATTCCCGTTTACGGAACAAGACTTACTATGGGACTTGTTGAGGGCAAGCTTGAAGAGCATAAGCTTTTAAGCGGTGCTAAGCTCAATGTTATTAAACCGGGCGATACAATCAAGCTCGGAAAGTTTGACATTGAGGCAATTCATGTCAACCATTCAATCCCCGATTCCCTTGCCTTTGCAATCAAGTGCGAGGCAGGAGTCATTGTGCAGATGGGCGATTTCAAAATCGACAGCACTCCGATTGACGGCGGTATGATTGACATTAACCGCTTTGCGGAGCTTGGCAGAGACGGCGTTCTCTGTATGCTCTCCGATTCCACTAACGCCGAAAGAAAGGGTTATACGGAGAGTGAACGTGCCGTCGGCGCATCGCTCAGAACTCTGTTTGAACAGGCAGGAAAAAGAAGGATTATCATTGCCACCTTTGCTTCAAATGTTCACCGTGTTCAGCAGATTATAGATCAGGCTCAGGCTCTCGGCAGAAAGGTTGCTCTTTCGGGCAGAAGCCTTGAAAATGTTGTAGAGATCGGTTCAAAGCTCGGATACCTCAATGTTGATGAGGGTGAGCTTGTGAGCATTGATATGATAAACAAATATCCCGATGACAAGATGGTCATTATCACCACAGGCAGTCAGGGTGAGCCTATGTCCGCTCTTTCGAGAATGGCTTTTTCAGGTCATAAAAAGGTTTCTATCGGTCCGAACGACTGTATTATTATCTCGGCAAATCCCATTCCGGGCAATGAAAAAACCGTCGGTAATGTTATTAACGAGCTTATGAAGCTCGGAGCGGATGTAATATACGAAAAGAGCTACGGCGTTCATGTTTCCGGCCACGCATGTCAGGAAGAGCTGAAGCTGATGATGGGAATTATCAAGCCAAAGTTTTTTATTCCCGTTCACGGCGAGCAGAAGCATATCAGAAAACACGCTCAGCTTGCCGAAAGCATGGGTATTCCCAAGAGCAATATCTTTATTGCGGACAACGGAGTATGCCTTGATGTTTCCGAAAACGGAATCAAGCCGCTTGAAGACATTCCTGCCGGACAGGTATTTGTTGACGGCTCGGGAGTGGGCGATGTCGGTAACGTTGTTCTCAGAGACAGAAAACGTCTTGCCGAGGACGGACTCATTATCGTTGTTGCAACAATGGATTCTTACACAGGTGAAATCCTTGCAGGCCCCGATATAATGACAAGAGGTTTTGTCTATGTCAGAGAGTCCGAGGAGCTTATCGACGAGGCAAAAGAGATTGCGCGCTATGCGATTGAAAACTGTGTTTACAACAATATCCGTGACTGGAACACGATAAAATCCAAGGTCAGAGATGAGGTTTCTCACCTTATGTATGACAGAACCAAGAGAAGTCCGATGATTCTTTCGATTATTATGGAGGTATAATAACTCCTATGATTTGAAAGACTGCGTTCGGTTTAACGTCCGCAGTTGGCAGAAAGGATTGGTCATTTATGAAAGACAAGATCATATCACTGATTCGCAGTTTTCCGGTTATTTCTGCGGCTTCGGCGGCGGCTTTGCTGTTTACCGTTCTGACATTTATCATTGGTTCGGTTTGGCTTGCTGTTGTTGAATTGATTGCATTGATCGGCGTCGTTGTCTACCTTGTTTTGTACTACGACCTGATGAGTGCAAGAAAGCAGAAGCTTATCACTCACATATCCTCGGATCTTGAGGAATATGTTAAAAACATTTCCGACAATTATCCGCTTCCTATCATCATCTGCTCGCCGAACGGAAAAATCGAGTGGTTTAACGACCGCTTTGAGGAGGCTATCGGTCCTCATTCCTCTGGTTACAGCGAGTTAAGCTCCGTGTTTGAAAATGTCGGTATAGACACTCTTCTAGACGCTTCCGTAAGCGGAGTTGTGATTGACTGTGACGACAAGAGCTTTAATGTTTTTTCTCACCGTGTCAAGGTCGGTGAAAATGATATGATCGTTATGTACCTTGTTGATATCACTAAGTACAGAAAAATTGCAAACGATTATTTCCGCTCCCGTCCTGCTCTTGCAATTATGACGATCGACAATATGTCGGAAATCCGGCAGGATCACAGGGAGAGTGACTGCGCCGCAATCAGAAACGGCGTTGAAAAGAAGATTGAAACATGGCTCGGAAAGTATGACTGCCTTATCACTAAGGTCGGTGACAACAGCTTCTACGTCGTTGCCGAAAAGCAGAATATCGACGATATGATAACCAGAAAATTCGATATCCTCGACGAGATCCGTGAGTATACCTATGACGGCAAATATGTCGGAGTTACTCTTTCCGTCGGAGTCGGAACAGGTGCAAATGTTTCCGAGTGTGAAAGGAACGCAAAGCTTTCGCTTGATATGGCTCTCGGCAGAGGCGGAGATCAGGCGGTTGTCAGGAATAAGGATAAATACGATTTCTTTGGCGGAGTTTCAAAGAGCGTTGAAACAGGCAGTAAGGTAAAGTCGAGAGTTGTTGCTTCTGCATTGGCAGAGCTTATCCAGGGCTGTGAAAACGTCTATGTAATGGGACACAGATTCCCCGATTTTGACGCAATAGGCTCGGCCTTCGGTATTGTTTGTATAGCCAAGAAGCTTGGGAAAAACGCCTTTATAGTTACCGACAGGGAGAAGTCAATGGCAGGCTCCCTGCTTGAAAGGGCGGACAGTGAATTTCCTGATGTTGTTGTTTCGACTGAGACTGCAAAGCTCGATTTTGCCAAGAGTAAAAAGAATCTGCTGATTGTTGTGGATACCCACATAAAGACCTTTGTTGAAAGTCCCGATCTTCTTTCAATGTCAAAAATGACGGTCGTCATAGATCACCACAGAAAAGCGGTTGATTATATTGACGATGCTGTTATATTTTTCCACGATCCGAGTGCGTCCTCTACCGCTGAGCTTGTTACGGAGCTTATTGAATACATTCCTGCCGTTGACGAAACAGGAAGCTTTGTTGCGGACGCTCTGCTTTCGGGAATTATGCTCGACACAAAGAACTTTATACTCAGAGTCGGAGTGGGCACCTTTGAAGCGGCGGCTAAGCTCAAGGATTTCGGAGCTGATCCGATCAGGGTAAAGAAGCTCTCGTCAAACGATATGGACAGCTACCGTGAAAGAAACAAGATAGTCGATTCGGCCAAGAAATATAAAAACTGCGCCATTGCCGTTGCCGATGACGAAACTCCGGATATCAGACTTATCAGCGCACAGGCGGCCGATGAGCTGCTTTGCGTCAGCGGAGTTGACGCTTCTTTCGTTATTTTTAAGCTCGGCGACTGTATTTGTGTTTCCGCACGTTCCTTCGGTGCGGTCAACGTACAGGTCATTATGGAGTATATGAACGGCGGCGGACATCAGACAATGGCTGCTGTGCAGGTGAAAAATTCTACATTTGCAGAGGTCACGGAGCAGGTTATGCGAAGTCTCGACCGATACAATGAGTCAATAAACAAAAGCGAGGTATAAAAAATGAAAGTTATTCTCAATCAGGACGTTAAAGGTCTCGGAAAAAAAGGGGAGCTTGTCAACACGTCCGACGGTTATGCCCGTAATTTCCTTTTCCCGAGAAAGCTTGCATCAGAGGCAAATTCTCAGGCAATGACGGAGCTTCAGAACCGTGAAAATTCAAAGAAGCATAAAATTGCGGTAGAAACTCAGGAGGCCAAGGATGCCGCCGCAAAGATAGAAGGAAAGATTATAAAGGTCACTGCCAAGGCAGGTCAGGGCGGACGTCTTTTCGGCTCCGTTACATCCAAGGAAATTGCCGCCGAAATGAAGAATCAGTTCGGCATCGACATTGACAGAAGAAAGATCACTGTAAACGACATCAAGGCTTTCGGAACTTATCCTGCTACGGTAAAGCTTTACCAGGGAGTTACCGCCGAATTTAAGGTAGCGGTTTCCGAAGCATAACAAACCGGAGATAAAGCTATGGATAATACAAATTATTCAAGTGAATCTGTTTTCAGCCTTGAAGCGGAACAGGCGGTGCTCGGCTCGATTTTGATGGATCCGGGCTGTATGCCGCAGGTTCAAGTCTATCTGAGTGCGGACGATTTTTATCTTCCTCAGCACCGTGCAATCTATACTGCTATTGCGACTATTGACGCTTCCGGCGGAAAGATAGATCCGCTGATTGTGCTTGACAGCCTTGTCAGGGACAAGGTGTATGACTCTGCTGCAGGAAAGAATTATCTATTTCAGCTTGCCCAGTGCGTTCCGTCAACTGCGAACGTCGAGTCTTACGCTAAGATTGTAAAAGAGAAGTTTTACATACGTTCTCTGATAAACGCTTCAAAGGAGATAATCGAGGACGCTTCAACTCAGGATCAGGCGGCGGAGGAGCTGCTTGAAACTGCGGAACAGAAGATATATAATATCCGACAGGGAAAAAAGACAAATGCTCCGTCAAAGATCGGAGATATCATTGTCGGAGAGGTTTATACAACACTCCAGCACCTCACTTCACCCGAAAAAGATCTTTACAAGGGTTATCCCACAGGCTATTCGGATCTTGACAAGGTACTCACCGGCTTGCACAAGTCAGATCTTATTCTGATCGGCGCACGTCCTGCGATGGGTAAAACGAGCTTTGCCTTGAATCTTGCAAGGAACGTTGCCGTTATCGGTAAGAGGAAAACTCTGATGTTTTCGCTTGAAATGACTAAGGAACAGCTTGCAATGAGAGTGCTTTCGACCGAGGCAAGAGTCAATTCCGCAAAAATGAGAACAGGCGAGCTTGACGGCGACGACTGGCAGAGACTCGGAATTGCGACTAATGCACTTTCCGGCGTCGAGCTTTATTTTGACGACACAAGCTCAATAACCGTTCCCGAAATGAAGGCAAGGATCAGACGGCTGAGAGATGTCGAATGTGTTATAATTGACTATCTCGGACTTATTCGTCCGGCAGGCAGGGTAGAAAACCGTGTTCAGGCGGTCAGCGAAATTACAAGAGAACTGAAGCTTATGGCTAAGGATCTTGCAATTCCCGTTATCGTCTGCGCCCAGCTTTCCAGAGGAACAGAGGGCAGGGGAGGCTCACACCGTCCTCAGCTTTCCGATTTGCGTGAATCCGGCTCTATTGAACAGGACGCCGATATTGTTCTTATGCTTTACCGTCCCGATTATTATAACAACGGTGACGAGGATCAGAATGATGATGAAAATGCTCAGCAGCTTGCAAACAAGGCGGAGATCATTGTTGCAAAGAACCGTCACGGTCCGACCGATACAGTTGAAATGATTTGGGACGCCGACCATACTCTGTTTATATCTGCGGAGAGGATCAGAAATGATATGTAAGGTCAAAAATACAATAAGACGTTACAATATGCCTTTGACGGGCAGAACGGTTGCTGTCGGAGTTTCCGGGGGAGCCGATTCCATGGCTCTGTTGCATGTTCTTTTAGAGCTTAAAGATGAATATAAACTGAATGTTATCGCCTGTCACGTCAACCACGGAATAAGAGGGGAGACGGCGGACAGGGACGAGATGTTTGTTATCAAGGAATGTGAAAAGCTCGGTGTAGAGGTTCATGTCCTTTCTGCCGATGTGCCGAGAGGTGCGGAACGTGAACATCTCGGCGTTGAAGAATACGGACGCAGACTCCGTTATGAATTTTTCAATTCCGTTGCCGATGATGTTATTATTGCTACGGCTCATACCCTGAGTGATCGCTGTGAAACCTTGATTTTTAACATCACAAGAGGAACGTCGGTGAAGGGCTTATGCTCGATTCCTGCGGTCAGGGATAATATTGTCCGACCTCTTATTGATTGCACAAGGGACGAAATTGAAAAATACTGTGCCGACAATTCGATTGAATACATTACCGATGAAACGAATTTTGAGGATATTTATTCAAGAAACCGCATCAGACTGAATGTTATCCCCGAACTGAAAAAGCTGAATCCCTCGCTCGAAAAATCATTTTTCAGACTTATTTGTAATGCCGAGGAAGAAAATGACTTTATTTCAGAGCTTTCAAAGCAAATCACCGATAAGGCAAAAAAGGAGGACGGCTATGATGCAGGGTTGATTTCATGTCAACATTCTGCTGTTGCCAAACGAGTTATAGCTGAGATAATAACCTCTGAAACGGGACTTGTTCCCGAAAGTATTCATATATTGCAGGTTGTTGATATACTTGGCGGCGGCAAAACGGAAATAATCGGAAACACGGTTGTTGAAGTCTGTAACGGTGTTTTGAGAATCAATCCGAAAGCCGAAATTATTTCAGCTTGGGAATTTGATTTTACATCATTTTTTGCCGAAACTCCTTCGGGAATGGTTAAGGCTCAAATTCTTCATAAAAATAAATTACCTTTGAAACAGTTTGTTCATAATAAAGTGTTAGACTATGACAGTATCTGCGGAGGTCTGATAATCAGGAACAGACGTCCGGGCGATAAAATTAAATTAGCAGGAAGCTCCTGCACTAAAACGTTAAAAAAACTTTTCAGCGAAAAGCATCTTGAAAACAGAAATAACATTCCCGTTCTTGCGGATGAGCTTGGCGTCTGCTGGGTTCAGGGCTTGGGATGTGCCGACAGATGCAAAATAAAAGAGAATACCGAAAAAATCCTATTTTTCGGAGAGGATGGGTAAAATGATTGAAAATGATATTAAGGAAGTCTATTTCGGCAAGGAACAGCTTCACGATATAGTAAAAAAACTCGGTGCGCAGATAAGCAGGGATTATGAGGGCAAAAACCTCACCCTGGTAAGCATTTTAAAGGGATCGGTTATTTTTATGGCCGACCTTATGCGAGAGATCACCGTTCCGTGCGAAATTGATTTTATGTGCGTTTCCAGCTACGGCAGCGGAACAAAGACATCGGGCACGGTTAAGATCATTAAGGATCTTGACATCAATCTTGAAGGTAAGGATCTTTTGCTTGTTGAGGATATCCTTGACAGCGGCAAAACCCTTAATTATATTACTCAGGTGCTTAAAACAAGAAATCCGGCAAGCATCAGGATATGTACTCTCCTTGATAAGCCGGAAAGACGTGAGGCCGACATAAAGGCGGATTATTTCGGAGCCTTTGTGCCTGACGAATTTGTTGTCGGCTACGGTCTTGATTTTGCAGAGAAATACAGAAATCTTCCGTATATCGGAGTATTAAAGCCTGAGATTTATTCAACTGACAAGGAGTGAAATATTTGAACAACAGTCCTAATCAAAACAACAACCCTCCTAAGAAGAATAAGGTTTTTGCAATACTGCCTTATATTCTGATCCCTCTTATGATGGTTATAGGTATTGCCATTGCTTCTCAGCAGTCAACTAACCGTTCAAGCGAAGCAAAGTATTATCAGATAGTTCAGTACTTTGATAAGGATCAGATATCGGAGTTTTCGCTTAACCTTACGAGCGGCACGCTGAAATATAAGCTCAAGGGCGACGACACTAAGTGGCAGTACAAGGTGCCGAACGTTTCCGTTTTTATGGACGATGTAAATGAAACGGTCAGAGAGCACAACAAGAATGCAAAGTCCGAGAATGAGATGATTAAGTACGAGTTTATTTCAGGCTCGTCAACATCATGGTTTATCAACCTCCTGCCGACGGTAATAATGGGCGTGTTGCTTATAGTGCTTCTTGTTGTTATGATGAGAAGAATGAACGCTATGGGCGGCGATATGAACAAAACGCTCAGCTTCGGCAAGATCAACGCCAAAAAGTCCAAGGATCAGAAAGAAAAAACCACCTTTGAACAGGTTGCGGGTGCAGATGAGGAAAAGGAAGAGCTAAGCGAAATGGTAGATTTCCTCAAATGTCCCGAAAAGTTCAGCACATTGGGTGCAAGAATACCCAAGGGCGTGCTTCTTGTAGGCCCTCCGGGTACAGGTAAAACACTTCTTGCCCGTGCTGTTGCAGGTGAGGCAGACGTTCCTTTCTTCTCAATTTCCGGTTCGGATTTTGTTGAGATGTATGTCGGCGTCGGCGCTTCGAGAGTCAGAGACCTTTTTGATCAGGCGAAAAAAGAGTCTCCGTCCGTAATCTTTATAGACGAGATCGATGCAGTAGGCCGTCACAGAGGCGCAGGAATGGGCGGCGGTCACGATGAAAGAGAGCAGACTCTCAACCAGCTTCTTGTTGAGATGGACGGATTTGAAAAAAATCAGGGCGTTATCGTCATTGCCGCAACAAACCGTCCCGATATCCTTGATCCGGCGCTTCTCAGACCGGGACGTTTTGACAGACAGGTCAGAGTCGGATATCCCGACACCAAGGGAAGAGAGGCCATCCTCAGAGTTCATTCCAAGAACAAGCCGCTCGCACCGGACGTTGACCTCAGGATCATTGCAAACTCTACTGTCGGCTTTGTCGGTGCCGATCTTGAAAATCTTCTTAACGAGGCCGCTTTGCTTGCCGCAAGAAGAGACAAGAAAGCAATCACAATGGCTGAAATCGAGGAGGCTACCGTTAAGGTCATAGTCGGCACAGAGAAGAAGTCGCACAAGATGAGCGACAAAGAAAAGAAGCTTACCGCATATCACGAAGCAGGTCATGCAATCTCGACCTATTATCTTGAAAGTCAGGATCCTGTTCGTCAGGTTTCTATCATTCCGAGAGGCTCGGCAGGCGGATATACAATGTCCGTTCCGACTGAGGATAAGTCGTACAAAACCAAGAACGGTATGCTTGATGACATCGTTGTTCTCCTCGGCGGACGAGTTGCCGAAAAGCTTGTTCTCGGAGATATTTCCACGGGAGCTTCAAACGATATTGAGCGTGCAACAAAGCTTGCAAAGAGTATGGTTACCGAGTACGGTATGAGCGACAGAATAGGCCCTGTTTCTTATTCCTCCAGCAACGGTGAGGTTTTCCTCGGCAGAGACTACGGTCATGCCAAGGATTATTCCGAAGCCTTTGCCCAGGAAATTGACGAGGAGATAAGCTCAATCATTCACAACGGTTACGACCGCACCGAGAAGATTCTTACCGATCATATGGATAAGCTTCATGAGCTTGCTCAGTACCTTATCAAGTACGAAAAGATCGACGGCGATAACTTTAAACGTCTGATGGAGGGCACACTTGTTGATAATAACAATGAGCCTGAAACCCTTCCTGCTGCAGATGAAGTAAAGGAAAGCTTCGAAACGGATAGCATCGAATAATATCATATTTCATAAACCGCTTTCTCAGAAATGAGAGAGCGGTTTTTTCTAATTATACATAATTATATATTTGTCGAATTGTATACATAATTAGCCAAATACTGCCCAATAAAAGTTCATATTTATATCGGCAAAATATACAAAAAATCAAAAATATGATGAAAATATTGCAAAATTACTTGAAAATACAATAAAATAATGATAACATTATTATAATAATATAATAATGCAATAAACTATGGAAAATAATTGTGCAAGTTTCCATAAATTATATTGATAATTTTGTTTGCAAATATATTATTGGGAGGTAATAAAAATGGCAAAAAGAATGGGCAAGAAGGCGGTAAGCTTTATACTGACTTTTGTACTGCTTGTAACGACCTTTTTTGTTTTTGATCCGAGTATTTTTTTCACCGAATCAAAAGCCGTGGTCGATGTTCAGAAGCTGGTTAATACAGTTGAGCCGACCGTCAAATTCTATGTTCCTGAGGCGATCTATCTGAATCCGATTGTCGGAAGCGGAACGGAAAAATACAGCTTTCAGTATTTTATTGACTGTGACGAAAACGGTACGCTTCGCAGGAGCGCAACACAGACAACCGGCACGGTTTATTTCTCGTGTTCTGCGGCTTGTTCATCAATTTCAATTTCCTGGGAAAATTCAACAGTCACGGCAACAACAAATACATCAACAAATCAGATTTTCAAACAGACCGTGACCGGAGGAACAACATCGGTTTCAGACGGAAGGGTTAAAGTCACCTGCACATATGTTGTGGACGGCGTGACCTATTATGCTTATGCCTATACATATATGTATTATCCGGACCTTGATCTTCTTACCGGTGCTGTCGGATCTTATGTTTACAAAACGAGCATCGGTAACGAACCTAAGCTTGCGGCATTCTCTTTCATCACAGGTGTTCATTATGTCGGAAATACGACAACATACAATGATACCGAAAGAGGAGTCAGCAACTATTACGATCAGTACACCACCGACACCGAAAAAGGCGCTTACGGACTTTCTCCGCTTATTCCGAACTGGAGTACCACCGCTCAGTTTAAAACAGCCGCCGACAACGCAGTTATTAACGACAATGAAATAGTCTACGGCGAAACGACTGTTGGCAATTCAAAGTTTATTGTAAGCGGCAACGGCGGCGTATATTTCAGAGCCAGACAGCGTGACGACAGCAAGGATAAGTATATAGGAAGCTCCACAACAAGCTGGGGCAACCTGTATGTCGATTCAAGCAGAGTCACAAACTACAATCAGATACCTAACCTCAGGGGAGGCTTTATTTGTCATTTCTATGCCAGCTCGGGCGAAAAGGGAAGTCTTCAAACCTTCCAGACTACGGACGGAGCAATTACCGTTATGTCGAATATTGATTACAGAAACGGTGACGGAAAGGGTTACGGTATGACATCTTCCGAAGCTCTTTACGGCACTCCCGAAAATAAGGCCTACACAATGAGAGCTAACTATATGTTCCAGCGCTCAAATTCCAGTACCGTACATTTTCTACATGATTTCGGTCTCAATGTATATTTGGTAAATAAAGGTTCACTGCGTAATCTATACAGAGAGGTTATTGAAAACGGCTGGCAGTCAGCAACCGCAAGCCGCAACGGCTGGTCATCCTCGGCTCAAAGCTCATGGACTTCGGCATACAACACCTTTGCTTCGGCTCTCGACACCGCAGGAACGATTCTCGGAAAGCCGTACGCAACGGCAAGCGAGGTCACCTCGGCGTATAATGCCCTTAACTCGGCAAAGACAGCCTGCGATAATATTGTAAACAATAACTTCACGGGCGGCGAAAACAGCGCAGTTCTTCCGCAGGTTTATTTCTATGTTCCCGAGACCATTTACCTCAATCCCTCGGACAATCAGACCTTTCAGTATTTTTACGGGGTTGAAACAAACGGCGTACCTGCAAAGAATATCAGTCTTTCAACAGCTCAAAGCGGAGCGAGAATTTATTTCGCAGGTAAGAACTGTTCGCCGTCAAGTGTTAAAATAACCGTTCAGTCCTCATACTCGTCCGCAACGACCTGGACGAGTACGAGCACCGCCTACCTTTCTTCTATAACCTACGGCGGTCAAAGCTTTACAGGCTCAACGGCAAGCAGTACGGGTGTAACCTATTCTTCTTTCCCTGTC
>JAEDFL010000023.1 GCA_016292785.1 Clostridiaceae bacterium
TCTATACTCCGTTCATCGTTGCAGGCGGAATGATTCTCCCGGAGGATAATTTCTCAAATGTTACCGTTGAGAACGGAAAGACGATCGGTGACGGAACAAAGGAAATCGCCCTTATGGTCGGCGCACCCGGTCTCAAGGAAAGTCTAAACCTCAGCGATGAAATGCTCAAACAGCTCGGGGACTTCAATTTTTCCAACACTTACACAATCACCGCAGACACGGAAAAATTTGAGCTTTCAAATATGATATTTGCCGTTCTTCCCCTCTCTGCGATTGAAAGCGGAATCGAAACCACCCTGCCGAACACCGTTTCCGATGTCAAAAACACCCTCAACGAGGTTCAGGCGATCCTTGACAAGTTCAACAGTATGAACGCTTCCGAGCTTATCAACAAGCTTTTCTCCAACACGGATAATCTCACAGAGCTTGCAAGCTCCGTTTCGGAGGTAACAAAGCTTTACAACGACAACAAGGCTCTGCTCGATGTCCTTGAAAAATATATGACAACCGAAAATCTTGCGGCGATTGAAAAACTGATTGAAGATACCGACGACGTTGATCTTCAGCAGGCGGCAAAGCTTCTCAACAATCCTATACTTCAGAAATTCTTCAAACAGCTCCCTGCACTTTCCAAGGATATGGAAGCCGTGATGCCTATCATTACGGGACTTTCCGAGGATATGCAGAAGCCCGAGGTTCAAAATGCTCTGAATAACCTTCCTCAGACCATTGAAACGCTCAAGAAGCTAAAGACCACCATTGACAAAAATCAGGAGCTTTTCGATACCCTCGGCGAAACGCTTGACGAAGAAACAATCGCCTCTCTCAAGGGAATTATGGGATCGCTTGAAACGCTGATTTCGGAAAACGATCTTGAGGCTTATTCAAAGCTTGCAGACAACGCAGACGAGCTTATCGCAAGAGCAAAGCAATGGATCGAAGCCGGCAAGGAATACGATATCTTTACAACAAAGGGAAAGGCGTCAAGCTCATCTGTTATGTTCATCTATGAAACCGCTCCCGTTTCCGCACCTGTCGAGGAGGTCAAGGAGGAGGCTGAAACGGTCGAAGAAAATGCCGTTCTAAAATGGTTTAAAAATCTTTTCAAAAAAGAAAAATAAGCTTCCCGAAAATGAGGACTGTGCAAAAATCAGTCCTCATTTTCTATATTATAATGATTTTGCATATTGATTTTCGGTAAATTTGTGGTATAATTTCGATATAAAACATACGGTTACGGCGAGTTTTTCGTCAATAATCACAAACGGAGGGAAATTATGAAACCTATTTTCAAAAAAGCGCTCTGCGTCCTTTCCGCATTGGCGGTGTGCCTGCCCTCGGCGGCAATATGTGCAAGCGCGGCAGACGGCAAGGACTACATAATCGGCAACCCCTATGCCGAGGTTGAATGGGACGAGTGGAACTCATACAAAACTCAGCTCCACTGCCACACAAACGCAAGCGACGGCGCATCAACTATCGCCGATACGGTCGAGGCTTACTATGCCGCAGACTACGACATCTTGGCTCTCACGGATCATATGACGCTCGGCGTACAGTGGGATCAGAAGCCGCAGGTTGTTTCTCTTATGCGCCTTATTAAATATCAGCGTACAGGCTTCAAGGAGCTTGTACCTCTTACAAGTCAGAGAAGAAACGAAATTTTAACCGGCGTCGGCAGAGACGGCAGACCTATGCTTGAGGTTACAACAGGCGTTGAGCTTAACGGTGCCGTTCCTCAGAACAGCCACATCAACGGATATTTCAGCGACTACGGTCAGGGACTTATCGGCATTGACGGCGACTACGAAACACCTGCCGCAGAGGTTGGCAAAAGGGGCGGAATTACCTTTATTGACCATATCGGAGATTATACTCACGCAGGCGATAAGAACGATCCGTCTATTTCAAAGCAGGACGAATATGTCAGAAAATATTCCCGTATTTTCCTTGACAATCCGAGCTGCGTAGGCACAGGCATCAACAGCGCAATGGATCTCCAGACAAAATGGGACAGAGTTATCTACGATGAAATCCTTCAGAAGACTGTCCCCTACGGCGTGGTTCCGTGGAGCTTCTCCTTCAGCGATTCTCATTCGGACACGATCGATCAGATTGACAGAGCTTTCACCGTTCATCTGATGAAGGAGCTTTCCGTTCACGAGCTTCGCAGAAGTATGGAGGAAGGCACGTTCTTTGCGGTTTGCAGATATGCAAGAGCCGAGCTTGGTGAGGATTATGCAGGAGTCGGAGCTTATCCGACCGTCAGCCGTATCTCCGTTGACGAAAGAGATGACACAATCAAAATCGACGCGTCAAACTACAACAGGGTTGTATGGGTTTCCAACGGTGTTGAGATCGCCGAGGGCGCAGAGATTGACCTTGACGATTATGCGGATCAGGTCGGCTGCTATGTCAGAGCCTATATCGTAGGCCCGGGCGGCGTATGCTACGTTCAGCCGTTCACCGTGAACGTTGAGGGTGAGACTCTTGAAAAAGAGGAAATTGCTCCCGTCCACAACTATTCCTACATTCTCAGAAAGATCATCACCTTCCTTGACAACTATGTTTTCAGCGAAAATTCTCTTGTCAGAAAAGGCTGGAATTGGCTCGCTTCCGACTGGGGCTTCACAATTCCGAATTTTTAATAAACCGAATCATACTTTCAAAGCCGTGGGGACAAAATCCTCACGGCTTTTTCTTTACAAATTTATGTTTTTTGGTTGAAAACAGTCGTTTGATATGGTAGGATAGCAATGAAAAACGATCACCGAAACGGAGGACAAAAAATGTTTTTTCAGGAATTTCATAAAAGTCTCGACACGCTTCACTTCGGTATGCAAAAGCCGAGAGCGTATTATATACCGTTTGCCGACAGGGAGTCGGCTCTGAACGGAATCAGAGAAAACTCAGGGCTGTTTACCCTGCTTTCAGGCACTTGGAAATTCAAGTTTTTCAAAAGCTTTGAGGATCTCAGCGAGGATGTTCTGTCTGCGGAAATTGACGGCTTTGACGACATAACCGTTCCACGCTGTTGGCAGACCTATACCGACAGGGATTATGACAAGCCGTTGTATTCAAATCTTGAATATCCCTTCCCGACCGATCCGCCCCATGTTCCCGACGAAAATCCCTGCGGCGTTTATTACAGGGACATCGACATTAAGAAAGAGGATAAGAAATACTATCTCAATTTCGAGGGAGTTTCCTCCTGCTTCTATCTTTTTGTCAACGGAGTTTTCACCGGTTACAGTCAGGTCAGCCACTCAACAAGTGAATTTGACATCACCGACAAGCTCACCGACGGAAGCAACCGTATCTGCGTAATTGTTGTCAAGTGGTGCGACGGCACTTATCTTGAGGATCAGGACTTTTTCAGACTTTCGGGTATTTTCAGAGACGTATATCTTCTTTGCCGAAACAGCTCCCACGCAGAGGACATAACCGTTCGTTCCGAGCTTGACGAAAGTCTGACCGAATGTAAAATTGAGCTTACCGCCGAGAATGCCGTCGGCGCTTCTTACGAGCTTACCGACCGTGACGGAAAGGTAATCAAATCAGGCTCTTTTGATAACAGCACGGTTATTGAGCTTTCCGAGCCGATTTTGTGGAATTCCGAACAGCCGTATCTTTATACTCTGCTTTTATTCCATTCAGATGAAGTTATTCCATTCAGGCTCGGCATTAAAAAGGTTGAGATAAAGGACAAGAAGCTCCTTATCAACGGCAAACGTGAAATCCTCCGAGGAGTAAACCGTCACGACAGCAATCCGTTCACGGGCTACTATGTCTCAGTTGAGGATATGAAGCGTGATATTTTCCTCATCAAAAAAGCCAACGGCAACACGGTGAGAACCTCTCACTATCCGAACGATCCGAGATTTTACGAGCTGTGCAGTGAATACGGAATCTACACCGTTGACGAAGCTGACCTTGAAACTCACGGAATGGGCTACGAGGTTGAGGGCGAATGGGACTGGACGAGATGGTCTTCTCTTTCAACAATTCCCGAATGGAAAGAAGCCTATGTTGACCGTGCAAGACTGCTCTACGAAAGGGACAAGAACTCGCCCTGCGTTATCATGTGGTCGCTCGGCAACGAGAGCGGTGTCGGAGTCAACCACCGTGCAATGGCTCAGTACATAAGAGAACGTGACAGGAACGCTGTAATCCACTATGAGAACAGCCACAAGGAGTTTCCTGCCGTTCCCGAGGGTGAAAATTTCAGCGATATTTCCGACGTTGAAAGCAGAATGTATGCAGGCGTGGGCTATATTGAAAACTATCTCAACGATCCCGAAAATCATAAGCCTTTCTTCATGTGCGAATACGTCTGCTCCATGTCTACGGGCGACGTTTACGATTATTTCAAGTTTGCCGATGATTACGAAAACTTTTCGGGCGGCTGTATCTGGGAGTTCTGCGATCATGCTATCGGCGTAAAAGACGCAGACGGCAATGTCCGCTATTATTACGGCGGCGATTTCGGCGAACAGCCGAACAGCGGAATATGCTGTATCGACGGGCTTGTCTATCCCGACCGCCGTCCCCGTCCCGGCTACTACGATATGAAAAAGGTCTATGAGCCTTTCAAGGGAAGCTTTGAGGACGGAATACTAACCGTAATAAACCGCAGGACTTACACCTCTCTTGACGACCTCTGCGCCGAGTGGACAGTCACATCAAACGGCAAGACCTTAAAGAGCGGAACGCTTGACAGCCTCAGCATTGCTCCGAAAGCCTGCGAAAAATATGAGCTTTTCGGCAAGGACGAATTTAAGGAGCGAGAGAACTGTTTCCTGACCGTCTCCTTTAAGCAAAAAGCTTTCTCTCCCTGGGCGGAAAAGGGCTACGAAGTCGGATTTTTACAGTTTGAGCTTGGTGTTTTCGGTGCAGAACTGCCGAAAACCTCAGCCGATAAAATCGTTGCCGAAGAAACCGAGCGTTACCTCAGCCTTTCAGCAAGCGGCACAAGCGTTGTATTTGACAAAAAATACGGCAAGCTTTGCTCTTTCAGGAAGAACGGTGAGGATATAATAAGCGATTGCGTTGCATTTGACATATGGCGTGCTCCGAATTATAACGGAGGATCAAAGGGACGCTGGTTCCTTGAAAGATTCGACCGCATAAAGCAAAAGACCTACTCCTGCCGTGTAGCCGAAAATGACGGCGAAAAAGCGGTCATTGAAACGGAAGCGTCTCTCGGCGCACACTCCTCTCCTCCCGTTATCAAAATGACGGTTGTATGGACTTTCCTCTGTGACGGAAGTCTGACGGTAAGCTGTAAGGGCAAGGTCAGGGAGAACGCTCCCCTACTTCCACACCTCGGAATAAAGCTGATAATGCCGAAAGACTTTGAAAACGTCGGCTATTTCGGCATCGGCGACAGGGAGACCTACCCCGACCGTCACAAGGCGTTCAGATACGGCCTTTATGAAACGACCGCAACTGATATGTATGAGCACTATATCCGTCCTCAGGAGTGCGGAAACAGGTTCGGAGTGCGATATGCTTGCGTTCAGAACGCAAACGGAACAGGTCTCGCTTTCTCTGCGGACGGCAAAGACTTCTGCTTCAAGGCTCTGCACTATGAAGCCGCCGACCTGATAAATTCGGCACACGATTTTGAGCTTCCGAATACGGACAAAACCGTTCTCAGCATAGATTGGAAGGTCAATGCGATCAGCGAAAACTCGGAGCTTGACGTTCCTAAGTATTCAAGAAACCTCGGAGACAAGTCCTTTGATTTCTCATTCAGGCTTGTTCCGTTTTCAAAAGACTCTCATAAATAATATCTGCGATAGCCTCGGCATTTTTGCCGAGGTTTTCGTCAAAGCTTTTGTTGTCGGCCTCATTGGTGACAAAGCCGACCTCAAGCAGTATAGACGGCATATTGGTGTTTGAATTTACATAATAATTATTTCCGCTTGAGTTGCGGTATCCCCGTTTAACTCCTCTATCGGGAAGTTCGGAAATATCGCAGAGTGCTTTCACAAGCTTCTTTGCAATCTCTTCCTCGTTGCCTTTAGGCTCCTTGGCTATCCACGCTTCAAAGCCCGAACCCGAAACTGCGCTGTTGCGGTGCAGGGAAACGAAAAGATCGCATCGCTTTTTATTTGCAAGCTTGCATCTTTCTTTAAGCGTTATATCGGAGTCGTCCTCACGGGTCAGAACGACCTTGACTCCCCTCTCCTCAAGCAAATCCCTGACCTTGAGCGTAAGGCGCAGATTGTCGTTCTTTTCAATCCTTACGCCGTCAGCCGATATTGCCCCTGCGTCGTCCGCACCGTGTCCTGCGTCAAGGCATACGGTTTTCACGCTTTCATAATGCTCCTCGACTGTATTTGAAAGAAATTTCACCGCCGTCAGGAAGCTTACGATCACAAGGACTGCCGCAGCTACGGCGGCTATACTGTTTTTATTCTTCAAGAAGCCCATTTTTCTCCCTCTTTTTACGGTCTTTTAAAAATCTATTGACTTTACCGATTATTTGATATAGAATTAGTTCAATTATTTTGCCGGGAGGCGTTCAAATGCTTGACAAAGATTTTAAACCAACCGTTCGATTTATGGTTGTCAGCGATATTCACATCAAGGACGAGGACTGCGTTGAAGAACAGAGGTTTGACTCTGCTCTGAAATATGCGTACTCCGTCGCCAAAAGCTCGGACAGCTATAAAAGGCTTGACGCAGTTGCTATCGTCGGCGACTTCGCCAATTCGGGAACGGAAATTCAGATGAAAAAGACAAAGGATATTCTTGACGCAAATCTCGATTATTCCGAAACTCAGGTAATAGCCTCGTTTGCAAGCCACGAATCCAACCGTGACGGAGCTCCTGCCGCCGCCGAAAGAATGAAGCGCATACTCGGTCAGGACGCCGATCAGCACAAGGTCATCAACGGCTTTCATTTTGTCTCAAGCTCACCGTCAAAGGGTTGTAACTATGACGATGAAAAAAAGGCATGGATGGCAAAAGAGCTTGAAAATGCCGCAAAGGACGACCGCAGAAAGCCTATCTTCGTTTTCCAGCATCCCCACAACACGGCAACCGTTTACGGCAGTATGCTCTGGGGTGAGGACGATCTTATCAGCATTTATATGAACTATCCGCAGATTGTTCACTTCTCAGGTCACTCTCACGCACCGATCAATGATCCCCGTTCCGTACATCAGCAGCATTTCACCTGCTTCGGTACGGGAACTCTCAGCTATTTTGAGATGGACGAGTTTGACAAGGCTGTCGGCACAATTCCCGAAAACTCAAAAAAAGCGGCTCAGATGCTCATCGTTGAGGCTGATGAGCAGAACAGAGTCAGGGTTTATCCCTTTGATGTTATCACGGGCAATTTCTTCCCGTACATATGGAGAATTGACACGCCGAGCGACATCGACTCGTTTGTATATACTGCAAAAAGATATCAGACAAGGGTTGTCCCCCACTTTGACGACAATGCAAAGATCGTCTTTTCCGATATCACGGACAGCTCCTTCAAGGTCGACTTCGATCAGGCTCAGATCGACGAGGATTATGTAAACAGCTATGACCTCATTCTCAAAAATTCCGACGGCTTTGTCGTCAGACATTTAAGTATATGGTCGGAGTATTATTTTTATGATATGCCGAAAACAAGAACGGCTGAATTTTCGGGACTTGAGCCGAACACCGAATACAGCCTTACAATCAAAGCACAGGGCTTCTGGAACAACCTTTCAGATAACAGCCTTAATGCAAATATAAAAACCTTATAATTCTCAGGAGGGGTCTCCAAAATGGCAAAATTCAAAGCATTTCTCAAACGCAAGGACATCGAGTTTTCCGCAAAGCGGTACGGAATTGACGCTCTCGGCGCAATGGCGCAGGGACTTTTTGCCTCCTTGCTCGTAGGCACAATTCTTTCAACACTCGGCACACAGCTTCACTTTGAAGCTCTTGTAACGATCGGCGATTTCGCTTCGGCGGTCAAAGGCTGTGCAATGGCAATAGCAATAGGCTTCGCTCTCAAGGCTCCGCCGCTCGTTCTGTTCTCGCTCGCAACCGTCGGATATGCCGCAGATAAGCTCGGCGGCGCAGGCGGACCTCTTGCCGTTCTTCTAATAACAATAGTTGCCGCAGAATTCGGTAAGGCAGTCAGCAAGGAAACAAAGCTTGACATCCTCGTCACCCCGATAGTGACTATCGGTCTCGGCTGTGCGCTTTCAATGCTCTGCGCTCCGTATATCGGTAAGGCGGCAAGCGCAGTCGGCAACGCAATTATGTGGGCAACGGAGCTGAAACCCTTTCTGATGGGCATTATCATTTCGGCAATCGTCGGTATTGCCCTCACTCTGCCGATAAGCAGTGCGGCAATCTGTGCGGCTCTCGGTCTTACGGGACTTGCAGGCGGTGCGGCTCTTGCAGGCTGCTGTGCTCAGATGGTCGGCTTTGCGGTAATGAGCTTCCGTGAAAACAAATGGGGCGGTCTTGTCTCTCAGGGACTCGGCACAAGTATGCTCCAGATGGGCAACATCGTCAAAAATCCCCGTATCTGGATTCCTCCCACACTCGCTTCAATCATCACGGGACCTATCGCCACCTGCATTTTCAAGCTCGAGATGAACGGTGCGGCTGTTTCATCGGGCATGGGTACCTGCGGACTTGTCGGTCAGATCGGCGTATACACAGGCTGGGTTAATGCAATCGCCGACGGATCAAAGACGGCTATCACGGCTTTCGACTGGATCGGACTTGTGATGATCAGCTTCGTTCTTCCTGCTGTTCTCTCATGGGTATTCTGCCTTATTCTCAGAAAGATCGGCTGGATAAAAGAAAACGATTTAAAATTGGATCTGTAAGCTGTCACACTAAGCGAAGAACAAAAGAAACAAAATAGAACCAAAAGGCTTGTATCGGAATTTTGTACCGATACAAGCCTTTAATTATCTTTTTTAGAGTATATTGAATATACAATGTTTCTTTTTAGCCGTTTTTTCCGATTTGACGTATACACATACGCCTGTCATCGGAAGAAAACGGCTTCTTCATCTTATTGTGACAGCTTATTGTTTCTGTTCATTTTTGATAAACTCAACACTTCATCATTCTTTGGTACTTTTATTATTAAATCTCACACTTTTTATTGTAATTTTTATTCCTCTATGGTACAATAAGCGTCATAGACATTCTGCAATACGGGAGGCTTTGCTTTGGCAAAAAACGGTAATAACAAACTCAACAATTTCTGGCAGCAGCTTCGACCGATGCTCGGCTACAATGCCGCAAACATTCTTTTCGGCGGTTCTACCTACATAATCAGCCTTTTCTTTATGTCTTATCTGACAGAGGTTGAGGGACTTAACACCAAACAGGCAGGCTGGGTTTTCGCCTTTGCTCACATTTGGGACGCCGTAACCGATCCCGCAATGGGACTTATCACCGACCGCACACGTTCAAAATTCGGCAAGCACCGCCGCTATCTCCTGTGGGGTATCGCTCCGATTTTCATCTCCTACTTTTTGCTTTGGAACTCCTTCGGACTTTCGCAAATCGTCAGCACGAATGTTATTACGATCTACTACACCTGTGCCTATATGCTGTTCAACACGGCTTACACCCTCGTCTGCGTTCCCTACACGGCGATGCTGCCCGAGGTCGCACCCGAATATTCGCTGAGAACTCAGTATAAATCCGTTGAATATATCTTCAATTCCGTCGGTATGGTTTCGTCATTTGTGCTTGTTTCCGCCGTCCTTGGCTTCACCGACGTTAAAACACTCAATTCATCGCCTGAGGTCAGGAGCAAATTTCTTTTCATGGGACTTGTGCTTGCCCTGTTCTTCTCCCTGCCGCTGCTTATAACATTTTTCTCGTCAAAGGAAAAGGATTCGAGGGATATTGTTGTTCCTCCCGTCAACCTCTACAATATGCTCAACGAGTACAAGCTCGTTTTCAAGAACAGATCTTTCAGACAGTATTTCGCTCTCAGCACCTGCTATTCAATTTCAAAGGGCTTTTACAATAACTCCAATCAGTATTTCATCAAGCACGCCGCCAAACGCTGGAACAGATACAACATTCTGAACACTATCGCAGGCGTATCGGAGGCTTCGGGCTTCCCGATCAATTATGCGCTGACGATGAAATACGGCAAACAGCTTTGCGGAAAGCTGCTCGGACCGATAATGATAGTCGGACTTGCGATCTCGCTTTTCGTCAATGAGAGCACCCCGACCTGGGTGCTGTATGCCGCTTCAGCTCTCTACTGCTTCGGCTTTTCGGGCGTCGGCTTTGTCGGCACGAACACTCAGCCCGACGTTACCGACGTTGACGAGCTTATCACAGGCCGCCGCAGAGAGGGAGTTATCTCAACCTTCTCCTCGCTTATCAAGAAAACTATCAACGGCTTTATGGCGGCTTTCACAGGCTACATTCTTGCCGCTTTCGGCTTTCAGGTCGGTGACGGAGCCGTTCAGACCTCAATGGGTATGTTCGGTATAAAATTCACCTACTCTATCCTGCCGATCATCTTCGCAACATTTTCAATTATCGGCATCTATCGCTACAAGATGACAAAGAGCGATCACGAGCTTATCAAGAAAGCTATCGCCGATAAGAAAGAAAACGGAAGCGTTGAGCTGACGGACGAAGAAAAGAAAATCTGTGAGGAAATCGCAGGTCAGAAGTGGGAAAATATGTGGATCGGCAAGGCGGCCGTTCCCGATGAGCTTGCAAAACTAACCGAAGTAAATTCAAATAACTAAATGGGGGTAATCATGTGACACGCTATGAATACGCAAAAGCAAAATATGCCGAAATCGGCATCGACACCGAAAAGGTAATTGAAACACTCGCAGACGTTCCTGTTTCCGTCCATTGCTGGCAGGGCGACGATGTTACAGGCTTCGACTCAAAGCAGGCTCTGTCCGGCGGAATACAGGCAACGGGCAACTATCCCGGCAAGGCAACAACACCCGACGAGCTTATGACTGATATCGACAAGGCTTTCTCCCTCGTTCCGGGAAAAAAGAAGCTCAATCTTCACGCAAGCTATGCGATCTTTGAAGACGGCGAATTTGCCGACAGAGATAAGCTTGAGCCTAAGCACTTCGCAAAATGGGTAAAGTTCGCAAAGGACAGGGATATCGGCATCGACTTCAACCCGACATTCTTCTCTCACCCGATGGTAAAGGATAACCTCACCCTTTCCTCGCCCGACGAGGAGGTTCGCACATTCTGGGTAAATCACGGCAAGGCTTGCCTGAAAATTTCCGAATACTTTGCCAATGAGACGGGCGTTCCCTGCGTTCTCAACATCTGGATACCCGACGGCTATAAGGATATTCCTGCCGACAGGCTCTCGCCCCGTGCAAGATTCAAGAAGTCGCTTGATGAAATCCTTTCCGTTCCCTACGACAGGAGCAAGGTATACATCACCCTTGAGTCCAAGGTTTTCGGCATCGGACTTGAATCCTACACGGTCGGCTCTGCGGAATTTGCTCTTTCATATGTAAACAGCAAGGGTATCACTCCCCTCATGGATAACGGTCACTATCATCCGACCGAGGTTGTTTCCGACAAAATTTCTTCGCTTCTCCTTTTCAATGAGAAGATTGCGCTTCACGTCACCCGTCCCGTCCGCTGGGACAGCGACCATGCTGTTCTCTTTGACGATGAAACAAAGGAGATTGCAAAGGAGATTGTTGCACATGACGCACTCGACAGAGTGTTCATCGCAACGGACTATTTCGACGCTTCGATCAACCGCATAGCCGCATGGGTGATCGGTCTGAGAAATGTTCAGAAGGCTCTGCTCTGCGCTCTGCTCACTCCGCACAAGACGTTAGCCGAGCTTCAGGATTCAAGCCGCTTCACCGAGCTTCTTGCCGCTCAGGAGGAGCTGAAAACAATGCCGTTTGCCGACGTCTGGGAGGAATACTGCTCCCGTCAGGGCGTAATCGCCGACAGGACATGGCTTGACGAGGTCAAGAAATACGAAAGCGAAGTCCTTTCAAAGAGATAACAGACAAAAAATAAGACGGAAATCGGATATGCTCCGGTTTCCGTTTTTTATTACAGTACCTTTTTAAGATATTCTCCGGTGTATGAGCCTTTGACCTTTGCGACCTGTTCGGGAGTTCCCTCGGCAACGATATTGCCGCCCTTGTCGCCTCCGTCGGGGCCGAGATCAATGACGTGATCCGCCGTCTTGATAACATCAAGATTGTGCTCGATCACAAGCACGGTGTTTCCCTTATCGACAAGCTTTTGCAGAACCTCAATCAGCCTGTGAACATCGGCGGTATGCAGTCCCGTGGTCGGCTCGTCAAGAATATATATCGTCCTGCCCGTCGCAGGCTTGGCAAGCTCCGTTGCAAGCTTCACTCGCTGAGCTTCGCCGCCCGAAAGAGTAGTTGCCGCCTGACCGAGCTTGACATATCCGAGACCTACATCAAAGAGAGTTGAAAGCTTTTTATGGATCTTCGGCACGGCTGAGAAGAAGTTGACCGCCTCCTCCACCGTCATTTCAAGCACATCATATATGCTCTTGCCCTTATACTTGACCTCAAGGGTTTCCCTGTTATATCTCGCACCGCCGCAAACCTCGCACGGCACAAAAATATCGGGCAGGAAGTGCATTTCAATCTTCATTATTCCGTCACCCTGACAGCTTTCACAGCGACCTCCCTTGACATTAAAGGAAAATCTGCTCGCCGTGTAGCCACGGCTTTTTGCGTCCGAGGTCATTGCGAAAAGCTCCCGGATATCATTGAATACGCCCGTGTAGGTCGCAGGATTGGAACGGGGTGTTCTGCCGATCGGTGACTGGTCAATGTCGATAACCTTATCAAGATTTTCAATTCCGAGCATTTCATCGTGCTTTCCGGGGAAACGTTTTGCCCCGTTAAGCTCCACGGCAAGACGCTTGTATATAATCTCGTTGACAAACGACGACTTGCCCGATCCCGAAACACCCGTCACGCAGACAAATTCGCCGAGCGGAATTTTAACATTTATGCCGTTTAGATTGTTCTCCGCCGCTCCCCTGACTTCAAGGAATTTACCGTTGCCCTTTCTCCTTTCGGCAGGCACGGGAATTTTCTTTTTGCCGCTGAGGTACTGACCTGTGACAGACTTTTCGCAGTTCATTATATCCTGCGGAGAGCCGCAGCAGACAACCTCGCCTCCGTGTATTCCCGCTCCCGGTCCGACATCGACAATGAAATCCGCCGACACCATTGTTTCCTCATCGTGCTCAACGACGATCAGCGTATTTCCGAGATCACGAAGCTCCCTGAGGGTGTTGAGAAGCTTTGCATTGTCCTTTTGATGAAGTCCGATGCTCGGCTCGTCAAGAATGTATAAAACGCCCATCAGCGACGATCCGATCTGAGTTGCAAGGCGGATACGCTGGCTCTCTCCGCCCGAAAGCGTACCCGAATTTCTCGTCAGCGTGAGGTAATCAAGTCCTACGCTCGCAAGGAATTTCATCCTGCTTTTTATCTCCTTGATTATTGCGTCGGCGATCATCATATCTCTTTCGGACAGCTCCAGCTCATCAATAAACAAAAGAGCGTCCTTAATCGACTTACTGCAAAATTCATGTATATTTATTCCGCCGACCGTCACAAAAAGACTCTCTTTTTTCAGCCTTGCACCCTTACATTCGGGGCAGACCTCGGCAGTCATAAGCTGTTCAATTTCGGCACGGGAATACTCGCTCGTCGTCTCGGCGTATCGGCGTTCAACATTGTTGATAATACCCTCAAAATCCTTGAGATAAGTTCCCTCGCCGTAAACGCTTTTGCGTTCCATTTTTATCTTCTTTCCATCCGTGCCGTACATTATGACCTTTTTCGCCTCTTTCGGCAGATCCTTGTACGGAACATCGAGCGAAAATCCGTATTCCTTGGCAAGAGCCTCATAATACATCAAGGCGATTGTGCCGCCCTCGGCAGCAGACCAGCCCGAAGCCTTGATCGCACCCTGACGGATAGAAAGGCTCGGATCGGGAACGACTAACTTTTCGCTGACCTTCATAAATGTGCCGAGACCGCTGCACTTCCGACAGGCTCCGAACGGATTGTTAAAGCTGAACATTCTCGGATTGAGTTCTTCCACGCTGACTCCGTGCTCCGGGCAGGCGTAGTTCTGTGAAAACATAAGCTCCTCGCCGCCGATGACGTCAATTATAATCAGTCCCTTGGAAAGGTTGGCCGCCGTTTCGACCGAATCGGAAAGTCTTCCCCTTATCTCGTCCTTGATGACAAGTCTGTCAACAATGACCTCAATATTATGCTTCTTGTTCTTTTCAAGCTTGATCTGTTCGGAAAGATCATAGGTAATTCCGTCAATCCTCACCCTGACAAAACCGCTTTTACGCACGCTTTCAAGCTCCTTGACATACTCGCCCTTTCTGCCGCTGACAATGGGTGAAAGCACCTGTATCTTTGTGCCTGTTTCAAGCTCCATAATGCTGTCAACTATCGTATCAACGCTCTGTCTGGAGATTTCTCTGCCGCAAACAGGGCAATGCGGTATGCCGATTCGGGCATAGAGCAGACGAAGATAGTCGTATATCTCCGTGACCGTTCCGACCGTTGATCGGGGATTTTTTGATGTTGTTTTCTGATCTATCGAAATTGCGGGAGAAAGTCCCTCAATGTAATCCACCTTTGGCTTTTCCATCTGTCCGAGGAACTGTCTGGCATATGAGGAGAGCGACTCGACATACCGTCTTTGTCCCTCGGCATAG
Source organism: Clostridiaceae bacterium (assembly GCA_016292785.1). Lineage (GTDB taxonomy): Bacteria > Bacillota > Clostridia > Oscillospirales > Acutalibacteraceae > CAG-488. The sequence continues at coordinate 14,732 of JAEDFL010000023.1, forward strand.
ATTGTGTCAAAGGCAAGCGACGACTTGCCCGAGCCCGACAGTCCCGTGAAAACAACGAGCTTGTCCCTCGGTATCACAACATCTACATTTTTCAGATTGTGCTCGCAGGCACCCTTAACAATTAGATTATTCTGACGCATTATTTTTCCTCTCTGAGCTTGTTTATCCTGTCACGCAAATATGCGGCGTGTTCAAATTCAAGTATCTTTGCCGCCGCTTTCATCTCGGCGGTGAGCTGTTTAATGAGCTGTTCTTTCTCCGCTCTGCTCATTCGTTTATGTGATTTTTCGTTCTTCGGCGAAGATATTTCAAGGATTTCCCTGACGTCTTTCTTAACCGTTTTCGGAACGATTGAATGTTCTTTGTTGTATTTCTCCTGCTTTTCACGGCGGCGCAGAGTTTCTCTGATCGCTCTTTCCATTGAGTTCGTCACCGTATCGCCGTACATAATGACCTTGCCGTTGGCATTTCTTGCGGCTCGTCCTATCGTCTGAATGAGCGAGGTTTCACTTCTGAGGAATCCCTCCTTATCGGCGTCGAGTATCGCAACGAGGGATACCTCGGGAATGTCAAGTCCCTCTCTCAGAAGGTTAATTCCGACAAGCACGTCAAATTCGCCCAATCTCAGGTCACGGATAATTTTCATACGCTCTATCGTGTCAACATCGTAGTGCATATATCGCACCTTGATGCCGAGATTTTCGATATAGTCGGTAAGATCCTCCGCCATTTTCTTGGTAAGAGTTGTGACGAGCACACGCTCCTCCTTTTCAATTCTAAGGTTGATCTCGGAGATGAGATCGTCAATCTGACCGTCGGTCGGTCTGACCGAAATTTCCGGATCAAGCAAGCCTGTCGGACGGATGACCTGTTCGGCAATCTGTGCGCTTTTCTGCCGTTCAAATTCACCGGGAGTTGCGCTGACAAATATTTTCTGACCAATCTTTGAGTAAAATTCGTCAAAGGTCAGCGGTCTGTTATCGTAAGCGGACGGCAAACGGAAGCCGAAATTTATCAGGCTGTCCTTTCGTGAACGGTCGCCGCCGTACATTCCTCTGACCTGCGGCAGAGTGACGTGGGACTCATCGACAAACAGAATAAAATCATCGGGGAAGTAATCCAAAAGAGTGAACGGAGGCTCGCCCGGTTTTCTTCCTGACATAATAGCCGAATAGTTTTCAATGCCCTTGCAGAAGCCTGTTTCACGGAGCATTTCAATGTCATATTCCGTCCTTTGCTTTATTCGCTGAGCTTCAAGGAGCTTGCCCTCGGACTGAAACTTCGCAACCTGACGCTCCATTTCGGAATAGATCTGAGTTATCGCCTTTTCCATCTTTTCGGGAGATACGACATAGTGCGACGCAGGATAGATCGCAACGTGAGAAACAACGTTTTTCACCTGTCCCGTCAGAGCGTTTATCTCGCTTATTCGGTCTATTTCATCTCCGAAAAATTCAACTCTAATAGCATTCTCGTTTGAATAAACGGGGAATATCTCAACCACATCGCCCTTAACCCTGAATTTGTTTCGGGTAAAGCTGACGTCGTTTCTTTCATACTGTATTTCAATAAGCTTTTTAATAAGATCGTCACGGTTCTTTTCCATTCCCGTTCTCAGGGAGATAACCATACTTCTGTAATCTATGGGATCACCGAGGGAATAGATACAGGAAACGCTGGCAACGATTATCACATCTCTGCGCTCGGAAAGCGCCGAGGTTGCGGAGTGCCTGAGCTTGTCAATTTCGTCGTTTATTGCGGAATCCTTTTCTATATACGTGTCGGTAGTCGGGATATATGCTTCCGGCTGGTAGTAGTCGTAGTAGGAAACAAAATATTCAACGGCATTTTTTGGAAAAAACTCCTTAAATTCGGAGCAGAGCTGAGCCGCCAAGGTCTTGTTGTGGGCAAGGACGAGAGTAGGTCTGTTCACTTTTTCGATAACCTTTGCCATTGTGAACGTTTTGCCCGATCCCGTAGCGCCGAGCAAGGTCTGTTCCATATAACCTTTTTCCAATCCGCTCGCAAGCTCCTCGATAGCCTGCGGCTGATCGCCCATAGGCTCAAACGGAGCAACCAGTTCAAAATGATCCATTCCAAGACCTCCCTGATATAGATTTACAACTTTTATATTATATCACAGCTTTATAAAAAATAAAAGTGCATGAGTTGCTTTTTCAGGAAGAAACCGTAAAGCAGTTTTTTCTATATGTGAATATAAATTTAATCAGATAAAAAATAGTACAATTTTTAACTATTTTTAATTGACAAATATTGGAATATAGTGATATAATTTAAAGTATTGTTAAAGGAGAGAAGATAATATGTCTGATTTTGCAAATACCTTATCTGCAGTTTTAAAAGAAAACCGTCTTTCGATAAACCGTGTTTCTTCGGAGAGCGGAATTGACCGTACAGTTCTTTCAAAAGGGTTGAAGGGCTCCCGTCCTATCCCCTTTTATTCTTTCAAAAAGCTTATAACTTCACTCACCATACCGGCAGCAGACAAAAATCTTCTTATCCAAAAATATATTAAAGAGACTTTCGGTCTTGAGAAATTCAATAATTATACAAAAATTCTCAAGAAATTTTCGAAATTTAATGATGAGCCCAAGCTCCCCGACGGCTATAACCTTGAAATAGATATCAGGATAGAAAACGGAATTATGGAGCTTCACTCAAAAAGTGAGATCATTACCGCCGCACATCATATCATTTCATTGGAGGCTCAGATGGAAAACGGAAAGGTTTATTCCAATTTTCCGACCTCTATTATGGTTGAGCTTATGCGCTCCTTCCCCGACCGTACACTTGACTTCAAATACATAATCGACAATCTTTTCAACAAAAACGCAAAGCTTCCTACACTTTCCGATGTGTTTGACCTTATGACGCTCGGATACCCCTGCAACTACACCATGTCCTCGGGAAATGAATATCACATCAATTTCATTTTTCCGCATTTTCTTATCACCAACGACTCTCTGCTGCTGATGGATTCCTATGCGAATAAAGGTTTCATCACCCGAAATAAATCCGTCATCAAACAATATACCGACATATTCCTGGAGAAATTCGCTGACACCAAGCCGTATATCAAAAAATTTGACAACATCCTTTCTCTCAAGGAGCAGAACGCCGGTATCTTTGACATGATGAACATCACAAAAGCGACTTTTCTGTGTCCGGTAGGCTGTTCCGTTACACATTTCCTGACGCTCGATATGTGGGATCAGATTGCAAAGCCCGATGTACCCAACCGAAACTTTCTCCGGGACACCACCTATCAATACTACCAGAACACCTATGCTAAAATCCACAAAAATCAATGTCAGCTTTTCACCCGTGAATCCTTATCCAACTTTGTCGATAACGGGATTGTTGAGTCCATGCCGAGAGAATTTTCCTATCCCTTGACAAAGGAAAACCGCATCATAGTTCTTGAAAAAATGTATGATGAATTTCTCAATGACAACCGCCATATTTATTTCATCGACAGCAACAAATGCCGCTTCTGTCAGGGCTTCGGCATTGAGATAATTGAGGGTGAGAAAAATTCCGCCTGTATGCAGATTTATTTTCAGACCGAAAACTGTATGCTTCATTACTGCGGCAATATGAATATGTTCATTGACGATTCAATAACCACACACGAGTTTTTAAAATTCATAGGCGTCTTCATCGCCTCCGACTATTGCTATTCAAAAGAAAAATCTCTTGAAATCCTCAAGGAAGAAATCCTTCGCTGTAAGATGCTTCCCGAATAATGAACATAGCTTTCCAAAAAAATGGCTTATATCGGATATCCGATATAAGCCATTTTTTTGTCTTGATTAAACGTTCTCTTCGAGATAGTAAACAACATCCTTGACTGTGATAAGAGTCGGAAGAACTCTGTCGGGGATTGTAATTTCATACTTCTCCTCGATCATGCAAATGAGATCGAAAAGCTCAAAGGAATTAAGTCCGAGATCCGAGGTGAGAACGTCGTCCGGCTCAACGGTGGTGATTCTGCCATCGGTATACTCGTTAAGCATCTGTAAAAGGTCGTTTCTGATATCCATTATTATTACTCCTTAGCATTTGCCGCTTTGCGCTCCTCATTGCGCTTACGCCATATTTCGTTAAATATTTCCTCGGTCGCAAGAGAAACCTTTGTGACCGAAAAATCGCAGTTTTCCGGGAAGACATACCATGTATCCTCCAGAGTGTTAAGGTCGATACAGTCACGGTGCTTACCGAATCTGTAGCTGTACTCAACATGGACGGCATACTGTCCTGCCGCATCTATGTTCATCTCAAAGGGAGTGCCGTCATAATCTCTGACACCCTTGAGGCTGAAGCCGTTCATATCGTGAACAAGCTTGCCCTTGCCCATATGGACAAAGCCCTTTGAATTAGGAAGATCGTTGACATCTACCTGACATTCAAAGCGATATGTTCCGTCAAGAACCTCTTTCCTGACCTGCTCACGCTCCCACTGATACCAATCGGTAGCGAATTTGAACTCGGTGTTTCCGTCGTCCGCCTCAAGCTCACCGTAATAGTTAAGCGTCCAAGACTTTCCGCATTTTTCGCAGAACACCCTGTCGTTTTTGGAGTTCATCTTGTATTCCGTCATACAGTGCGGACACTGATACAGTACCTTGTGAAGTCCCTCGGCACGCTTCTTGTAGCTGACCTTGACACGGTTTTCACTCTGCCATTTAAAATCGTCATTGTAGAGCAAATCCTTAATCTTCCTGCCGATTTCCTCCGGAGTTGCCTTTTTCAGCTCCTCGGGAGTGTAGGCAAGCGTCATATCCGCCTGAACGGGATGCACCCAACGCTTTCTGTGGTTGCCCCAGAACGGATCATAGATATGATGTCCCCTGCAGGTCAAAGTTACAACCGGCACACTCTGATGCTTTACAAGCTGACCGACCGCATCGGGAATAACCTCGGTAACACCGCAGAGAGAATACCTTGCCTCGGCATAGATACCGAAGATCTGATCCTCCTTGAGAGCCTTGCGGCACTGTCTTAAAAGACCGATATCGGCGGTATATTTCCTTTTCGGGATAGCTCCGAGCTTTCTCAATATACCCTCTCTGCCGATATAGTCATCGACAGCGGCGGGAAAAATACCCGTGTTGGGACAAATAGCCGCACTCATAATATAAAAATCAAAAAAAGCATTGTGGTTACAGATCAGAATGTATGGCGGTTTGACACCCTCCATTCTCACCTTGTTGAGCTTACCGAAATGGATAGCTTTTCTGAAATTTGAGAATGCCCATACTATCGGCATCATATACATTTTCTGCTTGATCATCGGCGCATTCATATCGAACTTTTCAGTCGCCGGAGGACCTCCTCTAACGTATCTGCCGAATTCCTTACTCAAAACATCACTTCCCTCTCCTGGAATACATTGCGTAAATGCATATGCATTATAACACGCTTAACGAACTATTGCAATACAAAAAAACTATTTAAGCAGGTCAACAAATTAAAAATCGAACAAATTCCATGGATAAACGGAAAAATCGGGCTTGCTTTCAAAGATATATTTTTCTTTGCCTAAGCTAAATTCAATTTCTGCCGACCAAAGCGCAACCTGACATCGGTTGTCACGGCTTCCGTACTTCCCGTCGCCCGCAAGCGGCATTTTCCTTGAAGCGAATTGTACTCTGATCTGGTGACTTCTGCCTGTATTCAGTCTGACCTTAACGAGCGTTTTTCCGTCTGTTTCGGCAAGAACCTTATAGTCAAGACTGACCTTGCGTACTCCCTTTCTCTCACGGGTGACAACATAGCTCTTGTTTTTGCGTGAATCCTTAAAGAGAAGATCCTCAAAGTGTCCCTCCTTCTCCTCGGGCATTCCCTCCGCCACGGCGAGATATGTTTTCACAAATCTTCTTTCGGCAATTTCCTTTGAAAGCGATGCCGCCGATTTTTTGTTTTTTGCAAAAACCATCACTCCGCCGACCGCCGTATCAAGTCTATGTATAGGATAGACCGCCGTTTTGAGCTGTTCCGTCAAAAGCTTCACCATATCTTCCGCACCGTCACACTGTGAAGCGACGCCCACAGGCTTTACACAGACGGCAAAATCCCGGTTTTCAAACAGAATTTCAATCATAAGTCGTTGTTCTTTTCCATAAATTTTTCTGCCGCACCCTTGATCTTGAGCACCTGCTTCATAAATTTCATCAGCTCAAGCGGGTTGGAACCCTTTTGAAGCTCGGGCGTTACAAGAGATATTATATCCTTCATATCCGAAAGCTCTGTAACAAGTGTTTTCTTTTCCTCATCGCTCATCGCCGCAACATCGGAGCCGAGCTTCTTTTCAATAACTCCGAGGGCTTCTGTAACGTCGCTCACCTTTTCGGCTGCAAGCGGTTTTCCGTTTTCGTCACGAATAATCATACTCTACCTCAAAAAAACAAAGGGGTTATCGCAGCAAGCGACCGCCCCTTTAATAATTGTATCGGATAATTATTTATCCTCGGTCTTCTGAACTTCCTGAAGATACTTGAAGTTTAAAGCACCCTGCTCGGACATAATCTTCTCAACAGCCTTGTCGAGAGCAGCCTTGTTGTAAACAATATCGTTTACCTCTTTACCGTCTGCATTCGTGTAATAATAAGAAACATATGCGCCCTCAAATTTCTTGAGATTTTCACGCATCATCTTCATTACCTCATCAGTAACGCCGATATACTCGGCAGCCTCAGACTCCGTCATATAGGTTGTGTCCGAAGTAACGGCAGAGGTATTCTTGCCTGCCGGCGACTTGACGGCATATGTAACGCAGATTGCAGCTGTGCAGAGAACTGCAACTATTGAAGCAATGATTGTATTTTTCATTGAAAAATCCCCTTTTCTTTTTTTCTTTATGTATAATAACACATCGGTATATTTATTTCAATATTTTTTGCAAAAAATTATTCCCAGTCCTTCCAGACCTCCGGCTTGTATCCTACGGTTGCCTTTTTACCGTTTCTGACAATCGGAGTTTTAAAAAGCGTTTGATTTTCAAGAAGCTTTTCCTCGACCGCCTCTTTTGACGCAAGATACTTTATAAAACACTTTTCGTAAGCCTTGGATTTTTCGTCAATCAGGTCATCAACCGAGCCGATTGCAGACTTGATGTTCCTGTATTCGCCTGCGCTCATACCGTATTTTTCAAGGTCGATATACTGATACTTGATCCTGCGCTCCTTGAAATAACGTTCGGCTTTTTTGGTGTCGAAGCACTTTGACTTGCCGTATATCTGAATATTCATATAACCACTCCCAAATTGAATATTGAAAATTATAACGTAAAATGATAGAATTGTAAAGAGGTGAAATCAATGTATATCAAATGTCCCGATTATATTACAAAAGCCATTGACCGGCTTGAAAAACACGGTCACTCCGCCTATGCTGTCGGCGGCTGCGTCCGTGACTCGATAATGGGCAGAGAACCGAACGACTGGGACATGACCACCTCCGCAACACCCGATGAAATTCAGAAAGCCTTTGCCGGCTTCAGAACAATACCTACGGGAATAAAGCACGGCACAATGACCGTACTGATCTCCTCTCACCCTGTTGAAATAACGACAATGCGTGTTGACGGCAAGTATTCGGACAACCGTCATCCCGAAAAAGTCACCTTTACCCGAAGGATAGAGGACGATCTCAGCCGCCGTGACTTTACCGTAAACGCTATCGCTTACAATCCTCACAGCGGAATTGTTGATCCTTTCGGCGGACAGGCGGACATTGAAAAAAAGCTTATTCGCTGTGTCGGCAACGCAGATACACGCTTTTCCGAGGACGCTTTGAGAATACTCAGAGCCGTCAGATTTTCTTCTGTTCTCGGATTTGATATTGACCGTGACACGGCGGAAAGTGTGATAAGAAACCGCTCCCTGCTTGATAACATTTCAAATGAACGTATCCGTGTTGAGCTTTTAAAACTGCTGTGCGGCAAAAACGTTGAGACTGTGCTTACGAAATATAAGAAAGTGATTTTTCAGATCATTCCGGAGCTTTCCGCTACGGACGGCTTTTTACAGCACACTCCCTATCATATCTACGACGTATGGACGCACACCGTCAAGGTCACGTCAAGCATTGAGCCGACCGCCGATTTCAGAGCTGCCGCCCTGCTCCACGATGTTGAAAAGCCGTCAATGTTCACTCTTGACGAAAGAGGTCAAGGTCATTTCAAGGGGCATCCGCAAAAGGGAGCGCAAACAGCCGAAAAGATTCTTCGCCGCCTGCGTTTTTCCAATGCCGAGATTGCACATATCACAACGATAATCTTTCTTCACGATGAGCGCCCCGACGGCAACCGCTTTCATCTTGCTAAGCTCTGCTCCCTTTTCGGGATTGACAATGTTGACGACACGCTGAAGCTGATAATTGCCGACGCACACGGAAAAAATCCGATATTTTTTGACAAGGAGGTCATCGCCGCCGTCACCGCTCAAAAGCAAATAAAGGCGATGAGAGAAGCGCACACCTGTCTGAAAACCTCTGAGCTTGATATCAACGGAAACGGTATTATGGCTCTCGGAATTGACAGGATTAAGATTAAGGACACCTTGCAGTTTCTCCTTGATGAAGTAATTTACGAACGTCTTGAAAACAAAAAAGCCGCCCTTGAAAGAGCGGCGGTAGAATATAACGGTTTGACCTCGGAATAATAGTGACTTTGTCAGTCTTTATTCGCTGTATAACGGAAACTTTTCGCAAAGCGTCTGAACCTCGCCGAGCACTCTGTCCTTGTTGCCGTCAAAATCATTGATAATATCGCTTATCCAGCCTGCAATAAGCTTCATTTCGGACTCCTTGAAGCCTCTTGTCGTTACGGCAGGCGTACCGATTCTCAAGCCGCTTGTGATAAACGGGCTCTGAGGATCATTCGGAATGGTGTTCTTGTTGGCTGTGATGCGAACCTCGTCAAGTCTGTGCTCAAGCTCCTTGCCTGTAATTTCCTTACTGCGAAGATCGAGGAGCATGAGGTGGTTGTCCGTACCGCCCGAAACGATATCGACTCCCCTTTTGCTAAGCTCGTCTGCAAGCACGGCGGCATTCTTAACGACCTGCTTCTGATATTCCTTGAACTCATCGGTCAGAGCCTCACCGAGAGCAACAGCCTTGGCGGCGATAATGTGCATAAGCGGACCGCCCTGAGTTCCGGGGAAAACAGCCTTGTCAATCTGCTTTGCAAACTCCTCCTTGCAAAGGATCATTCCGCCTCTCGGACCTCTGAGTGTTTTATGGGTTGTTGTTGTGACGATATCCGCATACGGCACGGGTGACGGATGGACGCCTGCGGCAACAAGACCTGCAATATGAGCCATATCGACCATAAGATAAGCTCCGACCTTGTCCGCAATCTCACGGCAGCGTGCAAAATCAATTACCCTTGAATATGCGCTTGCGCCGACAACAATAAGCTTCGGCTTACATTCGAGAGCAATTCTCTCCATTTCGTCATAATCTATTCTTGCGGTTTCATTGTCAACGCCGTAGGGAACAACATTGAAATATTTTCCCGAAATATTGACAGGTGAGCCGTGTGAAAGATGACCGCCCTGCTGAAGATTCATTCCCATTACGGTATCGCCGGGATTGAGCAGAGCGAAGAAAACCGCAAGATTGGCATTTGCACCGCTGTGCGGCTGAACGTTGACGTGTTCCGCTCCGAAAAGCTCCTTGGCTCTGTTGCGTGCGATCTCCTCAACAACATCAACACACTGACATCCGCCGTAGTATCTCTTAGACGGGTAGCCCTCTGCATATTTGTTAGTGAGCACTCCGCCGGCGGCAAGCAAAACCGCTTTTGAAACAATGTTTTCCGACGCTATAAGCTCGATGTTGCGTCTCTGGCGGTTCAGCTCGTTGTCACAAGCCGAAAAGACTTCCTTGTCATAAGCGGAAAGTTCATCAAAAAAGTTCATTATATGTCCTCCGTTTTATAATTATTAACTGTCAATTATTCGGTTTCTGCATCCTCTGCTGGAGTCTGCGGGGCTGCGCTGAAATATTTTTCACCGGGCTGAACGTCAACGCCTCTTAGCTCCATAAGCTCGGAAAAAGTGACGAATTTATAGCCCTGATCCGCAAGCGCCGGAACAAGTCTTGCGACTGCGTCCGCAGTTGCGGGATAAAGATCGTGCATAAGGATTATGCTTCCATCGTAAACATTGTCCATAACGGTCTCGAAATCTTTTTCGGCGTTTCTGTAATCCCAATCACGGGAATCAACGCTCCACATAACCATCGGCATACCGATATTTGCCTTGACCGTATCGTTTGTCGCTCCCTCGGGAGGTCTGATAATCTTAACCTTTTTGCCCGAGTGTTTTGATATTGCGTCGCAGGACTTTCTTATCTCCTCCTGCATCTGATCAACAGAGAGGTTGGTGAGATTTGCGTGAGAAAAAGAATGTGAGCCTATCTCACAGCCCATATCGCTCGCTCTTTTTATAACGGATCCGTATGTATCGGCTCTGTCACCGACGACAAAGAAGGTTGCCTTACCGTTATATTTTTCAAAAGTATCAAGTATTTTGTTTGTAACAGGTGAATACGGACCGTCGTCAAAAGTAAAGCAGACGAGCTTATCTGTCGGTGAGGGCAGATCGTCACGATTTGTAGTCTTTTCGGCTTCGGTCGTTGCTTCGGTAGTTTTATTTTCGTTCGTTTCTTCGGTTACTGCGGCTTCGCTCGTCTCGCCCGGCTTTGTCGTCGTAAGAGAGTTGTGTCTCTCCCTCATCAGATGACCGCTGAAGCCGTACACCGAAACGACAAGAATCGTCACGAACGCAACAAAGAATATCGCTTTCCCTATAAAATCTCTTTTCATGTTTATATTTTACATCTCCATGATAATTTTCGGCAAAATTTTCACCGTTATATTATTATATCATCATTAAATAATATATTCAATGTTATTTTTAAATATTGACACAAAGCTTATAATTTTACGAATAATATAAATTTTTTTGTCTATTTTATCTTCTCAGATGAAATATAAGGAAAAATTTTAAAAAAGGGGTTGACAATTTCAATTCTATGCTTTATAATTAGCAAGTCGCTTGAGCAAAGCGATGCAAATGTGGCGGCATAGCTCAGTTGGCTAGAGTACTCGGTTCATACCCGATTGGTCGTAGGTTCGAATCCCACTGCCGCTACCATTTGGCCCGGTGGTCAAGAGGTTAAGACACCGCCCTTTCACGGCGGTAACACGAGTTCAATTCTCGTCCGGGTCACCAAGTCGGGTTTTTCCCGACTTATTTTTTTATCTGAAAACAGGTGATAAAATGAAGTTCTTGGGTAATGTTCTGTGGATTATCTGCGGAGGTCTTGCCGAGGCTCTCGGCTGGTTTGTTTACGGACTGCTCTTTTGCGTTACGATCGTCGGTATTCCGATCGGCAGACAGTGCTTCAAATTTGCGTCGCTGTCCCTCGCTCCGTTCGGAAAAGAAATCCGTTACGGCGGACACACGGCAAGCTTTATCGCCAATGTTATATGGATCCTCGTTTGCGGAATAGAGATGGCTTTTCTGAATGCGGTTCTCGGATTGTTGCTTTGCATCACAATTATCGGAATCCCGTTTGGAAAGCAGTATTTTAAGCTTGCAAAGCTTTCGTTAATGCCTTTCGGCGCAGAGATAGTCTGATTTATTCATTCGGGAGGGTTACTGCCATGAAAAAATTTATGTCAATGCTTTTATCGGTCGTTACACTTGTTTCCGGCTTGTCTGTTGCCGCCTGCGCTCAAGGCGAAACTAAGCCGACCGCCCAGGTCAGCATCCGTGACCCCTTTGTCCTGACATATGACGGAAAATATTATATGTACGGCACAGGTGCGGCTAACAACGGCTACGGCTGTTACGTCAGCGAAGATCTTGAAAACTGGTCGGGACCTTACACGGTTTTTTCGGCTGACAGCGATCCCGATTTTGACGGTATCGGCGACTATTGGGCACCCGAATGTCATTATTACAAAGGAAGCTTTTATCTCTTTGCAACATACAGGTCAAAGGACACCGAGTTCCGAGGAACAGGCATTTTCAAGGCCGACAATCCGCTCGGTCCGTTTGAGCTGATCTCTAACGGTCACGTTACGCCGAAATACCGTGACTGCATCGACGGAACACTTTATGTTGACGAGGACGGTCAGCCGTGGATCGTCTATGTAAACGAATGGACAACCAACGACGACGGTATCGGTGAAATGGCAGCCTCAAAGCTTACCGAGGATCTTTCTCAGCGAGTCGGTGTTCCAAAGGTGCTTTTTGCGGCAAACAACCATGTCTGGACGGACGAGCATGTCACGGACGGCCCCTTCCTCTACAAGACAAAGGACGGCAGACTTATTATGCTCTGGTCAAATGTCAGCGATAAGGGATATGCCGTGGGAATTGCATGGTCAGACAACAACAAAGTTGACGGAAACTGGTATCATCAGCCTGTCGCTCTTTATCAGAAAGGAATTTATTATGAATATAACGGCGGTCACGCAATGCTTTTCGAGGATCTGAACGGTCAGCTCACCATGGCTCTTCACTCCCCCAACGGAAGCACTCCGGAGCGTCCGACTACGGCCGTGTTCATTCCTGTAAAAGATACGGGTGACACCGTTGTAATTAAATCCGATTTCGGATTTTTCAAGAATATTCTATACTTTTTCAGAAGATTTTTCCTTTTCATTTATTACAAGTTTTCGCATATCATCACAAGGATAATCAGCCTGTAAAATACAACTTTTATCGCCCGATTTTTCGGGCGATTTGATTTTTACTGCTTGCAAAAAAATAAATATACTGTATAATGTTTTTTGAGGTGATACCATGACCGTTAAACCTGATTATGAAAAAATACATGATTGGAAATTCTATGCAAGTGATATTCTCGTCGAATACGAGCAGTCGGTTGACGAGGGACTTGATATTGAAAGTTACAAAGACCTTTTCGAGGCTGTCTCAAAGCTCCCGAAAGACGAAATAAAGAAAGATCTCGGAGATGTAATTTACAAAATCATCAGCAACGCAAAGCAAAAGGGAAATTATCCTTTCAACGAGCCGTCGGAGCTTGAGGCTATCCGTGCTCTCAGAAAACCCCACCCCCTTTGCGGCGAGGTTGACAAAGCAAAGCTCAAGGATAAAATCTACGGTGCGTGGCTCGGAAGAGTCTGCGGCTGTTTTCTCGGCAAGCCGATCGAGGGAGTCCGTTCCGAGGAGCTGATCCCATTTCTTAAAGAAACAGGCAATTATCCTATGTCACGGTACATTTTACGTTCCGACATCAAGGACGGAATGTGTGACAAATATAATTTTGATTTTGCTAACGAAAATAAAATTTATGCCGATGAAGCCGCCTGTATGCCGTTTGACGACGACACGAACTACACCGTCCTCGCTCAGATAATCCGTGAGAAATACGGCAAGGATTTCGCTCCGCTCGATGTCATAACCGCATGGTCGGACTATCAGCCCGAATACGCCTACTGCACGGCAGAGAGGGTTGCTTTCCGCAACTTTGTAAACGGCTTCACTCCGCCTCGGTCTGCCTTGTATCAAAATCCGTACAGGGAGTGGATCGGCGCTCAGATCAGGGGCGATTACTGGGGATACATCAATCCGGGCAATCCCGAGCTTGCCGCAGAAATGGCTTGGAGAGACGCTTCGATTTCCCACGTCAAAAACGGAATTTACGGCGAAATGTTTGTTGCCGCAATGATCGCATCCGCCGCTGTCACAAGCGATACCGAGGAAATAATTCTTTGCGGACTTGCTCAGATCCCCTGCACATCAAGGCTTTACAGGGATATTACGGATATCCTCGAAAAATTCAAAAGCGGCGTTTCCCGGCAGGATGCCTTTGATTATATACACACCCGATTTGACGAGCATACGGGACACGGCTGGTGCCACACAATTTCAAATGCGATGATAGTTGCCGCCTCCCTGCTTTACGGCAAGGGGGACTTCGGAAAGTCGATATGTATGGCTGTTCAGACGGCATTTGACACAGACTGCAACGGCGCGACAGTCGGCTCAATACTCGGTATGGCGAACGGGGCGAAAGCTATTCCCGAAAGCTGGAGCAAGCCGCTCAACGACAGCCTTGAAACGACAATCTTCAATGTCGGAACGGTCAGAATATCCGATATGGCGGAAAAGACAATGGCGCATATCGGCTGACAAACAAGCGCAAAAGCTCCGCACCTTGTAAATAAATATCTGAAATATCGAAAAAAATGTTGCTTTGACGGTTATTATATGATATTATTAGAAAATCAAAAAGGGTTTTTGAAAGGAAGGGTTAAATGGACGGCAAATTACAAATTTTGTTGGCTATGGCGGGATATATGCTAATCGTTATTGCGATCGGCTTATTTTTCGCAAAAAAATCACAGGCAAATTCCGAAAACTATTTCTTGGGCGGACGCTCTCTCGGACCTTGGGTTGCGGCAATGAGCGCCGAAGCCTCCGATATGAGCGGCTGGCTTCTCATGGGCTTGCCCGGCGTTGCTTACTGGTGCGGAATCGCAGACGCCGCTTGGACGGCTATCGGTCTCGCAATCGGTACATATGTAAACTGGCTGATCGTTTCAAAAAGGCTCAGGGCATATTCAATCGTTTCGGGCGACTCGATCACGGTTCCCGATTTTCTCAGCAACCGCTATCACGAAAAGAAAAAGGTTATTCTCGGTATTTCCGCAGTATTCATTCTGATCTTTTTCACAATCTATGCGGCAAGCTGTTTTGTTACCTGCGGCAAGCTGTTTTCGGGATTGTTCGGCTATTCTTACCACTCGATGATGCTTGTCGGTGCGGCTTTCGTTCTTGTCTACACGATCCTCGGCGGTTTCCTTGCCGAGAGTGCCTCCGACTTTATGCAGGCTGTCGTTATGATTTGCGCCCTTGTCGGCGTGCTTGTCTGCGGCACGCTTCATGCAGGCGGAATTGATGCGGTCATTGAAAACGCAAGAAACATTCCCGGATATTTTTCGCTTACAAGCATCGCTTCTCCGCTCACCGATGCTGACGGAGTTCAGCAGGCGGCAAACGGCGCTCCCCTTTTCGGCGAAGCTTCAAAGTACGGTTTCCTCACGATAATTTCAACTCTTTCATGGGGACTCGGTTACTTCGGCGTTCCTCAGGTTCTCCTGAGATTTATGGCTATCAGAAAAACCTCCGAGCTTAAAAGATCCCGCCGTATTGCAACTGTTTGGGTTTTGATCTCCCTGACATCCGCTGTATTTATCGGTGTTATCGGCAGAGCTATTCTCCCGACAGACGCAGCTCTTGCCACTCAGAGCGGAGCCGAAAACGTATTCGCACATCTTTCTCAGCTTCTTTTCCACCCTGTTATTGCAGGTGTTATAATGGCAGGTATTCTTGCCGCCACCATCAGCTCGTCTGACTCCTATCTTCTTATTGCGGCATCGGCTGTTTCCAAGAACATCTTCGAGGGTATTGTCAAGAAGAATGCATCAGACAAGCAGGTTATGCACGTTTCAAGAATTGTGCTTATCCTTATCACTCTTGTCGGAATGGGCATCGCATGGAACGAAAAGAGCGTCATTTTCGAGATTGTTTCTTTCGCATGGTCGGGCTTCGGCGCAACCTTCGGACCGATCGTTCTGTTCTCCCTGTTCTGGAAGCGTACAAACAGAGCCGGTGCAATCGCAGGTATGCTTTCGGGCGGAGCAATGGTATTTATCTGGAAGCTCCTCCTCAAGCCTATGGGCGGAGTATTCGGAATTTACGAGCTTCTCCCCGCTTTCCTTGTCTCCTGCATATTCATTGTAGTTGTCTCCCTCTGCACGGCAAAACCGTCGGCAGAGATGGACGAGGAATTTGAAAAGGCTCGCACATACACTGAGGCATAATTTCCGCACACAATTTAAAAAGAACCGTTTCTGTTTGCAGTTACGGTTCTTTTTTGATGTTTAATTTGCGGTCATTCGTCGTCTGAAAAGTTTGTTCCGCATATCTGTAATTACAACGAAGTAAATCCCGTCAGGCTGACTTACAACAGGAATTATTACTATTGCTATTTAAAGATCGCTTTCTGTTTTATCAGCAAATCATAAAATAAAAAAGTTCAAAAATAAAATTATAAAAATATCAAAAAAACGTTGACAAACTCTGCCTTATCTGATATAATACAGAACGTTCCGTAAAGGAACGACAACTGAATGCGAGAGTGGCGGAATCGGCAGACGCGCACGTTTGAGGGGCGTGTGGTAATCCCGTACGGGTTCAAGTCCCGTCTCTCGCACCAAAACAAGAAGAGTCGCAACAGCGGCTCTTTTTGTTTTGCGGTATAATCAGGACGGGACTTGAACAGGAGGGAGCAAACGAAGTTTGCGGAAGAAAACAGTCCGGTGGACTGTTTTCGCCGACGTGGGCGTGTAGCTGCGACAGCAGCG
>JAEDFL010000024.1 GCA_016292785.1 Clostridiaceae bacterium
ATTAATGGTGGAAGAGGCGCATGCCGGTAAATGCCATAGCTATATTCCTCTCGTCGCAAGCCTTGATAACAAGGTCGTCACGGATCGAGCCGCCCGGCTGTGCGATGTAGCTTACACCGCTCTTGTAGGCACGTTCAACATTGTCTCCGAACGGGAAGAACGCATCGGAGCCGAGCGAAACGCCGCTGATCGTGTCAAGGTAGGCTCTGATTTCCTCGGAGGTGAGAGGCTCCGGACGCTCGGAGAAATACTTCTGCCAGTTGCCCTCGGCGCAGACGTCCTCCTCGTTCTTGTTGATGTAGCCGTCGATAACGTTGTCACGCTCAGGTCTGCCGAGTGTGTCAAGGAACGGAAGATTGAGCACCTTGTCGCACTGACGGAGGAACCATGTGTCCGCCTTGCCGCCTGCGAGACGGGTGCAGTGGATTCTTGACTGCTGACCTGCGCCGACGCCGATAGCCTGTCCGTCAACGGCATAGCAAACCGAGTTGGACTGGGTATATTTAAGAGTGATAAGCGAGATTATAAGGTCTCTCTTTGCCGAGTCGGGAAGCTCTTTGTTTGCGGTGACAACATTGTCAAGCAGAGCCTTGTTGATTTCAAAGTTATTTCTGCCCTGCTCAAAGGTGATGCCGTAAACCTGCTTGCGCTCGATCGGGGCAGGAACATAGTCGGGATCAATTTCAACGATGTTGTAGTTGCCCTTTCTCTTTGATTTGAGGATCTCAAGAGCCTCAGGCTCAAAGCCCGGAGCAATTATTCCGTCTGAAACCTCCCTTTTGATGAGGTTGGCAGTTGTTACGTCGCAGACATCGGAAAGAGCGATGAAATCGCCGAATGAACACATTCTGTCCGTGCCTCTCGCCCTTGCAAAAGCGCAGGCAAGCGGAGAATCGTCAAGACCTTCGATATCGTCTACGAAGCAAGCCTTCTTGAGCTTGTCGCTGAGAGGTACGCCGACAGCCGCAGAGGTCGGGCTGACATGCTTAAACGAAGTTGCCGCAGGAAGTCCGAGAGCTTCTTTCAGCTCCTTGACAAGCTGCCATGCGTTGAATGCGTCGAGGAAGTTTATGTAACCCGGTCTGCCGCTGAGAATTTTAATCGGAAGCTCGGTTCCGTCCTCCATAAAAATTTTCGCAGGCTTCTGATTGGGGTTACAGCCGTATTTCAGTTCAAATTCTTTCATATTCAACCTTCCTTACCGTTCCTGTTAATCAGTTTTTCCGTATAGCTTCCGTCCGTGAGGTCGGTATATCTTACATAGAGTGAAATTTTGTTGTCCTCGTCGAGGTTATCCCAAATCTCCTCGGCGAAATCGTCAATGCTGTCGGGGATTTTAACACGCTCAGGCTCGCCCTGGAACGTGGGAATGGGATTGCCGTCGGTCACATAGGTGTGGATAAAGTGTCCGAGACCTGCCTTTGAGGGATAGGAGAAGGTGTATCTTGCGCAGTCGCTGCCCTCCTCGTCAAGGCTCTTGAGTATACTCATTTCATAGGAAAATCCGCCGTCCTTAAAGGTGAGCATACCGCTGATACGGGGAGTAAAATTGGGAGCGTCAGGCTCAAATTCACGGCTTTCAAGGCTTACCGAAAAGCTCTTTCCGTCCTTAACTCCGTCATATATCGTGTCGGTCTGGTCGCCGTTTGTAACAATCAGCTTATTATCAAGGCTTCTGAGCGCCGCATAGATGATAAGCGAGGGATCCTCGACCTTTGAAGCGTCAAACGGCTCTGTGAAAACCTCGCCGTTCTTCACCGTAAAAATACGGTTGCGGCTGTTTGCACTTCTGCCCATTATGAAATAGGCTGTTGCCGCCTTTGTTCCGTCGGCGGTTCTGCCGATTACAATTCCACGGCCGACATAGGGGTTGCCGCTGATGCGGTCTTTCATCGAAGTGACTTCATATATATTCATTTCAAGCTGTCCTTTCATTGAGAATACGGGCTGCGACAAGCTCCGCCGCACGGGGCAGAATTATCCATTCCGCCTGCTCCATTACCCTTTTCTGTAATATTTCGGGCGTGTCGCCCTCCTCGACCGAAACGGCTTTTTGAAGAATTATTCTGCCGCCGTCGGGGATCTCATTGACATAATGCACCGTTGCGCCCGTTACCTTAACTCCGTAGTCGAGCGCCGCCCTGTGAACTCTGAGTCCGTAGAAGCCCTCGCCGCAGAAGGACGGGATAAGCGACGGATGCACATTGATAATGCGTTCGGGAAAATGTGAAACAAAATCTGCGCTGAGAATACTCATAAAGCCTGCAAGAACGATCATATCAATTTTGCGCTTTTCAAGCTCGTCAAGCATTTTCCTCTCAAACCCGGCAGAGTCGGCACATTCCTTTTTCAGCACAACAGCCGTTTCAATCCCTGCGTTTTCCGCCCTCGTGAGAGCGTAGGCAGAGCTGTTGTTTGACAGGACGAGGACTATCTCGCCGCTTGTGATTATTCCGCTGTTCTGAGCGTCAATGAGCGCCTGCAAATTCGTTCCGCCGCCCGAAACCAGCACGGCTATCCTTGCTTTGCTCTCCATCAAAATATCGCTCCTTTTATTTTTCATCGGGCTTCGGTATTCCTTTAAGCGCAGGAAGAAGCATTGCGCCGAACGTGTTGCCGGCAACGACCAAAGCCATAAAAAGTATTATTTTTACATCGAACAGTCCCGATGTTCCGAAATAAAACATATCGGCAATCGAGTGTTCAAAGCCGCAGAGAATAAACACGGGAACGCAGAAAAGCACGCCTAAAACGGAGCTTTTCTCCTTATAAATGCTGACCGCAAGATACATAAGTATTCCGCAGAAAAAGCCTCGGATAAAAGTATGTAACGGATTTTGCATAAGCTTTGCCGAACACATCTGCGCCGCCTTGTCTCCTATATCCGGCAAAACGTTTCTCAAAAGCATACCGAGCAG
Organism: Clostridiaceae bacterium; assembly: GCA_016292785.1. Taxonomy (GTDB): domain Bacteria; phylum Bacillota; class Clostridia; order Oscillospirales; family Acutalibacteraceae; genus CAG-488. The sequence continues at coordinate 2,919 of JAEDFL010000024.1, forward strand.
AAATGTGCATATCAGATTGCCGAGCAAGCCGATCAGAAGGTCGGCAAAGTCTTTTTTTCTGTGCTGTTCGACAAGGTACCCGATCTTGCCGGTAAAAAGGTAATAACCCTTATAACAGATGCAAAGCAGTGCAACCGAAAAAAGCACCGCTCCGACCGTCTTGTTCTCGCAGGAGAGAAAGACAGTTCCGCCGATCGTTATCAAAACGCCTGCGCACAGGCTTTCTCTAAATGTTTTCAGCATATCGTTATTTTATCCTCTGATTTTTCAATTTTACCGATAACATATGCGTCCTCACCGTTCGCCTTCAGGACTTCAAGAGCCTTGTCCGCATCCTCGGGAGCAACAACAATACTCATACCGACGCCCATATTAAAGGTGTTGAACATATCACGCTCGGAGATATTACCCGTCTTGGCGATCAGGTCAAAAATCGGAAGCACCTTTACCGCACTGCGGTCGATAACCGCACCGAGACCGTCGGGAATACTTCTCGGAATATTTTCATAAAATCCACCGCCCGTGATGTGGGAAATTCCCTTGACCTTAACCTGCTCAAGCAGGGCAAGCACAGGCTTGACATAAATCTTTGTGGGGGTGAGGAGAGTTTCTCCGACGGATTTTCCGCCGAGCTCCTCACGGGGAGCTTTAATATCGCTGTTTTCAACGTCAAAGACCTTTCTGACGAGAGAAAAGCCGTTTGAATGAACTCCGCTTGACGGCAGAGCAATCACAACGTCGCCGGCTTTCATTGTCGAGGGATCAAGGATTTTCGCCTTGTCAACCACGCCGACAGAGAAGCCTGCAAGGTCGTATTCGTCAACAGGATAGAAGCCGGGCATCTCTGCGGTCTCACCGCCGATGAGAGCGGCTCCGCTCTGAACGCAGCCCTCGGCAACTCCCGAAACGATAGAAGCGATCTTCTCGGGAACATTCTTGCCGCAGGCAATATAATCGAGGAAGAAAAGCGGCTTTGCTCCGCAGCAGATTATATCGTTGACGCACATTGCAACGCAGTCAATTCCGACCGTATCGTGCTTGTCCATGAGGAAAGCGAGCTTGAGCTTTGTTCCGACTCCGTCCGTTCCGCTGACAAGCACGGGCTTTTCGATACCCTCTGTGTCAAGCTCAAAAAGTCCGCCGAAGCCGCCGACGTCCGAGCATACGCCCGAGGTCAATGTTCTTGCGATATGCGACTTCATCAGTTCGACAGCCTTGTAGCCTGCCGTAATATCAACGCCTGCTGCGGCGTAGCTTTCGGAATGTGATTTTGTGTTCATCACTTTTTCTCCTTTTGTCTTTCGGATATTTTACATTCAAATTTGCTCTTGTGGGTTTCCTTGGGCACTTCGGTGGGATAATTACCGTCAAAGCAGGCGGTGCAATAACCCTTGCATTGGTCGCCGCAGGCAATCTTCTTAACATTGTCAACGCTGAGGTAGCCGAGGCTGTCAACGCCGATAATCTCGGCTATTTCCTCAATGCTGTGATGACAGGCGATCAGATTGTCACGGGAATCAATGTCCGTACCGTAATAGCAGGGATTGAGGAACGGCGGTGCGGAAACACGCATATGGATTTCCTTTGCGCCTGCATTTCTGAGCAGTTTAACTATTCTGGCGCAGGTCGTACCTCTGACTATCGAGTCGTCTATCATAACAACTCTTTTGCCTTTGATAACGCTGGTTATCGGATTGAGCTTGATGCGCACCTGATTGGTACGGCTCTTCTGACCGGGGGAAATGAATGTTCTTCCGATGTATTTATTCTTAATGAAACCTATTTCATAGGGAATACCCGACTGCTTTGAAAATCCGAGAGCGGCGTCAAGTCCCGAATCGGGAACGCCGATTACAACATCGGCCTGAACGGGATGCTCAAGGGCAAGGAATGCGCCTGCTCTTATTCTTGCCTCATGCACGCTTGCGCCGTCAATAACGGAATCGGGACGTGCAAAATAAATGTACTCGAAAACACAGGTGTGCGGCTTTGCCTTTCCGCAGTGATCCTTGATGCTGCGTACGGATTTGCCGTCAAAAACAACGATCTCGCCGGGTTCGACATCCCTGACAAACTCAGCTCCGACTGCGTCAAGAGCACAGCTCTCGGAGGCTACGACATAGCCGTCCTCCTCGGGCAGTCTGCCGATGCAAAGCGGACGGAAGCCCATTTCGTCACGGGCGGCAATCATCTTTGTCGGGGACATTATGACAAGCGAATACGCTCCCTTGATACGGTTGAGCGCACGGTTCACAGCCTCCTCGATTGACGGTGCGGTCAGTCTTTCCTCTGTGATTATGTAGGAAATGACCTCCGTGTCCGAGGTGGTGTGGAAGATAGAGCCTTTCAGCTCAAGGTCACGGCGCAGCTCATAGGAATTTGTGAGGTTGCCGTTGTGAGCAAGAGCCACTCTGCCGTTGATGTGATTGACAACAATCGGCTGAGCGTTGTCCCTTGCCGAGCCGCCCGTAGTTCCGTAGCGAACATGACCGATGGCGATATTGCCCTGGCTGAGCTGAGCCATATGCTCCGGTGTGAAAACATCGTTGACAAGTCCCGTATCCTTATATGCGGTAAAAAGTCCGTCGTCATTTACAACAATACCGCAGGATTCCTGTCCTCTGTGCTGGAGGGCATAAAGTCCGTAATACACGGTCTTGGCAATTTCATACGGTTTGCTTGTATAAACGCCGAAAACTCCGCATTCTTCATGTATATTCGACATAAATAACTCCGTTTCTTATTTAAAAACTCTCTTCATCATTTCTTCGTAAGCGTCCTCAACTCCGCCGAGGTCTCTGCGGAAACGATCCTTGTCAAGCTTCTCGTTTGTCTCGCTGTCCCAGAAGCGGCAGGTGTCGGGAGAAATCTCATCGGCAAGAACGATTGTTCCGTCGGAGAGCTTACCGAACTCAAGCTTGAAATCAACAAGGGTTACCTTGAGGCTCTTGAAATACTCTTTGAGAACAGAATTTATCTTGAATGCCATATTCTTAATATTCTCGATCTCCTCACGGGTTGCAAGTCCGAGAGCAACCGCATGGTATGAATTGAGGAGAGGATCGTGAAGATCGTCGTTCTTGTAGGAAAACTCGATTGTCGGCTCGGCAAAAACAATACCTTCTTCAACACCGTAACGCTTTGCAAAAGAGCCGGCGGAAACGTTGCGGATGATTACCTCAAGCGGAACGATGGAAACCTTGCGTACTACGGTCTCACGGTCGGAAAGCTCCTCAACATAGTGCGTGGGGACGCCCTGCTTTTCAAGAAGCTTCATAAGATAGTTTGACATTCTGTTGTTTACAACGCCTTTGCCTGAGATCGTACCCTTTTTCAGTCCGTCAAAAGCGGTTGCATCGTCCTTGTAGGAAACGATAACGTACTCCGGATCCTCTGTTGCAAAGACCTTCTTTGCTTTGCCCTCGTAAAGCTGTTCACATTTGTTCATAATTATGCGTCCTCCTTTAATTTATCCATGACCGCCCTGTCCTTTTCAAGCACGGCAAGGCTGTCTTTTTTACGTTTTTCCAGTATTTTTTCGGCAAGCTCGCCGTCCGAAACAGCAAGCATTTGCAGACAAAGAAAAGCGGCATTGGCTGCACCGTTCACGGCAACTGTGGCGACAGGTATACCAGTCGGCATCTGAACAGTTGACAGAAGTGCGTCAATACCACCGAGTCCTCCCGAAGCGATCGGAATACCGACAACGGGAAGTGTTGTATTTGCGGCAATAGCCCCTGCAAGGTGAGCCGCCATTCCTGCGGCTGCAATGATTGCTCCGAAGCCGTTCTCCCTTGCATTTCGGCTGAAATCGGCAGCCTCGTCGGGAGTTCGGTGGGCAGAGAAAATATGTACCTCATAGGGAGCATTGAATTCCTCAAGAACTTTGACGGCTTTTTTTACTACGGGAAGATCGCTGTCGCTTCCCATGATGATTGCGATTTTTTTCATAAAATCCCTCCGTAAAGCAATAAGGGCGCACTTATGCCTTTATAAGCAAGGAATAAGTGTGCCCAGACGGTCGGCTTATGTGATCCTTTGCTTCCCTGTGGTTATCCACAAATTCCGTCAGTCACAAAGAACCTTTCTTATTTTGATTATATTTTAACATAGTGCCCCTGCAAAGTCAACCGAGCAAAAGGGCAATTATTTTCGTTTTAACGACTATAATTTGTTCAATTTGACATTATTTTATGAGGCTTTAAGATACTCCTCAACGCCCTGAGCGGTTTCCGTCATATTTTGGGCAAAAATAGCATAGCCCTCGGTCGGATCGTCCACAAAAACATGGGTTACCGCCCCTACAAGCATACCGTTCTGAAGTATCGGACTTCCGCTCATTCCCTGAACAATTCCGCCCGTTTTTTCAAGCAGAACGGGATCTGTAACCTTTATCACCATATTGCGCTGGTTATCCGTTCCGTCGAATATTTTCTTGATCTCAATGTTGTAATATTCGGCTCCCGTGTCATCCACGGTGCAAATGATCTGAGCAGCGCCGGTCTTGACCTCCTGTCTGAGTGCAACGGGAACAACCTTATCATCTGCGTCAAAGGAGTCCATTATTCCGTAAACACCTGTTTCTCCGTTGATATAGAGGCTTCCGATTGAGCCTGAGGAGAAAACTCCGCACAGCTCGCCGGCGCTGCCGTTCGTGCCCTTATAGCACCCTTTGATCTCGGCTTCGACCGCATCTCCGCCTGAAAGGGGCATTATCTCCCCCGTGTCCGCATCACATACGGCATGACCGAGACCTGCAAAAATTCCGTTAGTCCTGTCATACCAAGTCACCGTTCCTATTCCCGCCGTGCTGTCTCTGATCCACAGACCTCCCTTATAGGTCGAATCCTCCGAGCATAGAACAGGAGTAAAATTGATCTCCTTTTTCTTTGAGTCACGCTCGATTTCCAGCTTCAGCGTCTTACCGCCGCTCGACGCAAAAATCGCCGAAAGCTCACGGTTGCGGTAAACATCGACGCCATCGACGGAGATTATCATGTCTCCCTCTTTTAACCCGGCAGCCTTACCGGGACTGACGTTACCCGACGGGGTCGTTACCCCGTCAATGCGGATAATCATCACGCCTTTTGTATACAGGCGTATTCCGAAAGCGTTTCCTCCGGGGACAACGTATTTTCGGCGTGAGACCTTAACCTTTGCGGATTTAATGGGAAAGATATTAAAGAGCTTTACGGAGGTCGAGTATTCGGTCTCAACCGGAGAAACATCCTCTGCCCCGTAATTCACAAGAGCCTGACATACATATGTTTTTCCTACGTTGATTTCGTCATATTCCGTGATCGTCATTTCATCGGGAATACGGACATATCCCACCACAAGGAGCATCATTATGACTCCCGAAACAAAGAAACATATCACGCTGACAATACGAATACACTTTTTCAACGAAAAAGCACCTCCGGTTATATTCTTCACCCGGAGATGCTTTGTTATTCAAAATTTTTATAATATCAATCGGTTACCGGTAGGCTGTCGATCATATTGATCATACCCATGTAATAATCAATCAGAGCCTCTGCCGTAACTCCGATTCCGATGGCGTTTCCGTGGTCGCCGATGCTCACCGGCATAACGTTCCACATGCCCGGCTCAACGCTTTCGGGATCGTAATCCTTGTGAGGATTGCCGAACGGATACTGAGCCGCCACAACATTGACAAGTCCGTCATTCGGTCTCCATGTCTCGTCAATCGGATAAGGTGCGTCGGGATTGTCGGGATAAATACCCATCATCTCGGAATATGAACGGAGGATACAAAGTGTGCTCGGGATAGGAAGCTGAGCCTTACCCGTGAGCGGATCCGACTCCGTTGTCTTAAACGCATATGAGAAATAGTAAACATTCGGATCGGGATCAATGTGATCGTTCAGAGCCTTTGCTCCCTCGCAGGAGAGGTCGAACGCAACATTATCGTATTTTTGTTTAAGTATCGTACTTATTGCCTTATAAATATCGCTGACCGTGGTTTTCTGTCCCGGAACATATGTAAGACCGAACTGCTCAAGGTGGAAATCAACATAGCCGTTGAGAGGTGAACGTCCCATAACTGCGGCATAGAGGAACAGCGCAATTTCACCGATGGCGATAAGGTGAAGGTCGTCTGCAATAAACGCAAGGCTTGTACCGTTGTTGGGTGTGCAGATCGTGGTAACGGAATTGACGTAATTCGCCTTTCCGCCTGTGAAAAGCGGAGAGATATCGTCGGGATCGGTCGCTTCAATTTCAGCCGAAAATCCCTTAGACAAAAGTCCCTGCATAAGTCTTATTGTGTTTCCGCCGAAGGAATGACCGACAAGGTTAATCTTTTTGATATGTCCGTCCTCATCCTTTTCGCCCCAGCCCTCAACCATAGGCTCGGTATATGTTCTGCCGTAACGTGCGTGGTTATGCTGCTTAGAGTGAGCGACGCCGTAATCAACCGTTGTACCGGTAAGCTGAGCATAAAGCTCACAGGCTCTGTCCCAGTTGCTTGAGAACGGGCCGACAGAAGCATTCCGACATTCGACTCCCCTGTCTCTCAGCTCTTGCATAAGATAACAGGCAGAAGCGCCCCAGTAGGAAACATCCTCGTCAATGCCCTCTTCCTCTCCCCAGCCGAGAAAGCCGTGGACAAAAATGTAGGGGTAGCTTTTTCCCTCTGCGCCCGTATTCTCGGGAGCAACAAATCCGGGGACAAAGCTTACAAACATCATAACGAATGAAACCCAAACTGAAACAAACGAACGATACAATAAATACATCATCTTGTGCGGCACGTCCTTTCTGGTAAGCTCTCCTTCTATTTATATTAATTTTATTGTAAAAATGCTGATTTGTCAATATCTTGTGTGAAATATTGTCTGTTTTTTATCAAACATCTTACATATTGATATTAATGTAAAAAAATTTTTGTTAATATTACATCACTTTACGCCTACCCGATTCACTGTCAGCATACTTTTGCAAAATTTTCTCATTCTTTTACTTTAAAATTTTATCCGTTAATTCACAGCGATAATTCATTGCCGCATAAAAGATTGACAAAACCGGAAAATAATTATATTATTATTGTAATCCTTTAAAAGATTATTTCAGGAGGGAAAATTATGAACAATGAAACTCGCAAACAGCTTATACAGTCCGTGACGGCGGTGCTTTGCGTTGCCGGAGTTTGTATTTCGGCAATTTCCGTAACAGACAAGGTTGCGGAGATGATAAAGACCACCGCAGTTCCTGCGTCTGTTCAGCAGAACGGCGTCTCTGAGGAGATCGACGATGTTCCGACCGACGGTGACATTGCGGAAATTCCTGCCAACGGCGAGCCTGTTACCGATACGGAAGCCGCAGAACAGGGTGATACGGCTCAGACAAGCGGCGAAACCGCAGGCACAGACAACGGCACAGCTTCTTCGTCGGGCAGTTCTTCGTCTTCCGGTACTGCTTCAACAACAAAGAAAACCTCAAACGTTCCGCAGACAAAAGCTGAGATCCTCAACTACTGCAACACCGCCCTCAACAAGGCAAAGGCCGCAAAGATCGGTTACAACAAAAAGATGGTAAGAGAGGTCAAGGGAAGCACTGACGGTATTTCTCCGAGTCTTATCAAGCTCGTTACCGCAAACAAGAGCACAACAATGAAAAAAGGTAGCGATGACATCAAGGACGATTTCCCTGCGGCAGGCTATAGCTGGTCGAGCAAGCTCAGAGAACAGGATATCACCAACGCAACCTTAAAGCAGAACGGCAAGTATTATGAAATCAGGCTCACCCTCGGCAACGAGAAGAACCCGGCAAAGGGCGAAGCGAGCAGCTACGGCAGAGTAATGTCCGTTATCGACGCCGCCGAGGCAGGCAATATGGTGCCCGGCATCAAATCTATAAATATGAGCTATCACGACGGCTATGTCTATGCAAAGATTGACTCAACAACCGGCAAGCTCGTTTCGGCAGAATTTTCTGCGGCGGCGGATATTCAGGCTTCAATCGCAATCTTCGGCGATGTTGCGGTCAAGGATATCGTAAGCACCGAAACATTCACCAATATCGTTTGGTAACTCACGGATTTAATACTTCAAAAGCCTGTATCGGGATATCACCGATGCAGGCTTTTTTATGTTGGAATTCAGATGTGGGAAGTTAGACTTTAGATTTTAGATTTTAGACGTTAGACGTGGAAAACTTATAGTTCGCAGAAACCGATTCCGCCTCCCCTTGCAACAAAGAGAGGCGGAAAAGTCATCGGATTTCAAAGAAGCTTTTGCTTACTTATATTTTCTTTTAATTTTAAGCGTTGTGGTTTTCGGGAACTCTTTATCCCTCGTTTTGATCTTGGAAATTTGCTTAAATGCAGGCATAGTTTTGTTGAGTGCTCTGACGTCGCCTTTAATTTTTGATTCCGCATCGGGGTATGTAACGGTGTCGAGGAAGAACTCGGCGGTTATAGCTCCGTTCTCTTCATAAACAACAACCTCTTTTATGTAGTCGATGCTCATAAGCTTATCCTCAAGCTCCTCGGGAGAAACATTCTTTCCGTTGGAAAGAACAATGAGGTTTTTCTTTCGTCCTCTGAGGTAGAGGAAACCGTCCTCGTCCATATATCCGTAGTCACCCGTCTTGTACCAGTCGCCGTCAAAAGCCTCCGCTGTCGCTTCGGGATCGTTATAATATCCCTGCATAACGTTGGTTCCCTTGGCGTAAACCTCGCCGACTCCCTCGTCGTCGGGATCCTTTATCATAACATCGTTGCACTCGAGAGCATAGCCCGCGCTTCCGAATTTGAAATTGCTGAGGCGGTTGCAGGTGATGATCGGTGAGCACTCGGTAGTGCCGTAGCCGTTGATAACCTGTATGCCGAGGTCATAAAGTCCGTTCTCATACTTGGGATCAAGGAACGCACCGCCGCAAATTATCATCTCCAGATTGCCGCCGAGGTTGTCAATGACCTCCTTGAACAGCTTTCTGCGTACGTCAATGCCGAACTTCATCAGGAACTTGCTTATTTTAAGTCCTGTTTTAAGCTTTTCTTCCTTACCCTCTTTTTTTGCCGTGAACCAGATTCTTTTATATATTGTTTCAACTGCCAGAGGAACTGCGGTTATGTGCTGAGGATGATATTCTACCATATCCTTTTGGAGGTTCCTCAGACTGTCGCAGAGATATCCCCACTCGGAAAGCAGAGGACTTGCGAAAAGTGCGCTTGCCCACGAAAGAGTATGATTGAACGGGAGGAAGGCAACCGTCTGACCGCCTGTCATGGCATGGCAGGTTGCGATGGCATTTGAAGCAACATTCTTCTGAGAAAGCATAACTCCCTTGCTTTTGCCCGTTGTACCCGATGTATAAACAATGAAGCCGAGGTCGTCGCCCGTAACGGTATCGTCAAGATAATTTTCCGCACCGCCGTCAAGCTCGTTGTGTCCCATTCTTACGATTTCGTCAAAGTCCTCGATTTTAAGGTATTCCGTCAGCACGACTTCGGGATTTTCTTTCATCATCTCTATCGCAGGAGCAAAGTCCTCCGTGTAGATAATTGCATTACAGCCGCTTCTGACCATCAGATCGGTAAGATCCTCCTTGGGAAGCTTGGGATCGAGGGGGATAGCCGTGATTTTACCTGTGACTATCGCATAGAAAGCGGCGATCCAGTAATAGCTGTTATCGCTGAGTATGGCGACCTTTTTGCCCCTCATTCCGAGGGTGTAGAGATGCTGACCGAGACCTGTTGCGTCATAAAACACCTCGTTAAAGGTCTTTGTCTGCGTATTGCCTTCTAAGTTTTTAAAGACATATTGCTTTTTATCCTGTCCGAGCTTAGCACCGCGTAATATGATTTCCTTAACGGTGTTCATATCGGGAATGTCACCGTATTTTTTATACTTTACCTTTGATTTCATTCTCTTTCCTCCAAAAAAAAGATTAGAAATAGATAAATGCGAGACCTATTTAGTTTATCACAAAGCGAAAAATAATTCAAGACTTTTGCGATATTCAATTCTTAATTTTTGATTAAATTTTCATATGAGAAAAAATATCAGCACACTTTTTAATTGATTTTTGAGCCGATGTGTTATATAATTATGACCGGTATCGGAGGTGGAAGAATGATAAAAAGCATTGTTTTTGATATGGGCGGAGTTTTGGTTGATTTCAATCCCGAACGCTCGCTGAAAAATCATTTTCCTCCGGAATATCGGGACGCCGTGCGTGATAGCGTATTCCTTTCTCCGGAGTGGAAGAAGATGGACAAGGGCGAAATTTCCGTTGAACAGGCGATTGAAACAATGACCTCACGTCTGCCTCAAAGCCTTTATAACGAGGTCGGGAAAATGGTGCTTGAGCGTGAAGCGGAGATGCCGCCGATAGCCGAGATGTACCCGATTGTCAAGACTTTGAAGGAGAACGGGTACGGGATATATCTTCTTTCAAACTGTCCCGACTGGTTTTACGAATTCAAAAAAAGTGTGCCTGCGTTCACCTTTTTCGACGGATTTATTATCTCCGCCGATTATAATGAGGTTAAGCCCGAAGAAAAGATTTACCGTATTCTTTTTGAGAAATATTCCCTGAAGCCCGAGGAATGTTTCTTTATAGACGATATGCAGGCAAATATCGACACGGCGATGAGACTCGGTATGTCTGCCCATTGCTTTGCCGACCGTGACCTTGAACGGCTCAAAACCGATATGCAAAAAAACAAAATCAATATATAAGGAGCTTATGATGTCCTGTTTTACAAAAGCTCTGAAAGGTCTTAACGAATACCGATCCCTGCTTTATAATGTGACAAACCGACGTCTCCCTGCCGGAGCGCTTGGACTTTCACAGATACATAAGGCGCATATTATTTCGGCAGTCTGTCAGGATCTTTCACCCCACAAAGCGATCGTTATTACGCCCGATGAAAGTCAGGCGAGCAAGATCTGCAAAGATTTGAATGCCTTTGGCTGTGATGCCGTTATGTATCCTGCCGGAGACATATCCCTGCGCCCCGATGACATAAAATCCCGTGATTATGAACATTCAAGACTGAGCGTGCTCGGTCATCTGGTTGACGGTAACGTTCGGGCGGTGGTCTGCTCCGTTGAGGCGGCTCTCCAGCTCACCATTCCTCCCGAGGAGCTTATCGCCAAGAGGATAACCCTGAAGGTCGGCGAAACCGTCAGTCAGGACGAGCTTATCGACAGGCTTATCAATGCAGGCTACACAAGAGGAACCCAGGTAGACGGCTCGGGACAGTTTGCCGCAAGGGGTGGAATAATCGACATTTTTTCACCCGACTGCGAAAATCCGTACAGAGTCGAGTTTTGGGGCGACAGTATAGACTGTCTTTCGACCTTTGATACGGAAAGTCAGCGTCGTATCGACTCTACAAATTCTGTTGTTATCACGCCTGCCAATGAAATCTGCTGTAACCCCGTCAGGCTTGCCGATTTAATAGAAGAACAAATTTCAAAAGCCAAGGGTAAAGGCTCTGCTGCGGCAAAACAGCTTCTTTCCGCCGACCTTGAAAAGCTCAACGGAGGAATACATCTGCCGAATATTGACAGATATCTGCCTTTGATTTATCCCTGCGCCGCAACGATCTTCGACTATATTGACGAGCCGATTTTGTTCGTCAGCGAAAGCTTTTCCGTCAAGGAACACGCAAATGCGGCTCTTGAGCTTTTCCACGAGGAGCTGAAAGCCTTTCTTGAGGAGGGCGTTGTCTGCAAGGGACTTGACCGATTTATGCTCGAATTTAACGAGCTTCTCGGCATTTACGAGGATCTCGGAGCTATCTATCTTGACAACATTGCAAGAGGCTCGTTCGACACTCCCGTCAAGGGACTTGTGACATTTAACGCACGTCAGTTTTCACCGTGGAACGGCTCGATGAGCGTGCTTATTGACGATATTAAGCCGCTTTATCAGAAAAAAGGTCACTCGGTCTTTGTTGTCGCAGGCACGGAAAAATCGGCTCAGGCTCTTACGGGAGATCTCAACGGTGAGGGCTTTTCTGCTTCGTATATGTCGGCTCCGCCCGAAGAACCTATTCCGAATAGGATTATCGTTCTGCCCGGAGGATTTTCGGCAGGCTTTGAATACCCCGATGCAAACCTGACCGTCATAACCTACGGCAGCCGTTCGGCTCTGCCTGTCAAAAAGTCGAAGAAAAAGGTCAATAAGGCGGCGGTGTTCAATTCGCTTGAGGATCTCCACAAGGGCGATTACATTGTTCATACCGCCCACGGTATCGGTATTTTTGAGGGCATAACCAGCCTTGAAGCCGACGGCAATATCAAGGATTATATTAAGATAAAATACGATAAAGGCGATATCCTGTATGTTCCCGTAACTCAGCTCGATCAGGTGTCGAGATACATCGGCTCAAAGGGCGAGAACGGAACGGTCAAGCTCAATAAGCTCGGTGGCAAGGAGTGGCAGAAAACAAGGTCAAGAGTCCGCTCTGCCGTTAAGGATATTGCACAAGAGCTTATAGACCTCTATTCAAAGAGGACGCAGATAAAAGGCTTCGCTTTCTCCCCGGATATTGATATGCAGAACGACTTTGAACGCCGTTTTGAATATGAGGAAACGGACGATCAGCTTCGCTGTATTCAGGAGATAAAGGACGATATGGAAAAGCCTTATCCGATGGACAGACTGCTTTGCGGCGACGTCGGCTTCGGCAAGACCGAGGTTGCGCTCAGGGCGGCTTTCAAGTGTGTTGCCGACGGAAAACAGTGCGCCATACTCGTACCGACAACTATCCTTGCACTCCAGCATTACCAGACAATTTGTAAACGCTTTGAGGGCTTCCCGATTGAAGCGCAGATGATATCACGCTTTGTTCCCGCAAATCAGCAGAAAAAGATCAAACAGGATCTCAAAAGGGGATATGTCGATATTATCGTCGGAACGCACAGACTTATTTCAAAGGATATTGAATTCCGTGACCTCGGTTTGATAATCGTTGACGAGGAACAGCGTTTCGGCGTTGCTCAGAAAGAAAAGCTCAAGGAGCAGTACCCGACCGTCGATGTGCTGACTCTCAGCGCAACACCCATTCCGAGAACGCTCAATATGGCAATGACGGGAATAAGGGATATGTCTATCCTTGAGGAAGCTCCGCACGACAGGCATCCTGTCCAGACCTATGTTATAGAATACAATTTTGATGTTATAGTTCAGGCGATAACCTCCGAGCTTCGCCGAGGAGGTCAGGTGTATTATCTGCACAACCGCACGGAAACTATCGACAGAATGGCTTCCAAGCTGAAGGATTTCCTCCCCGATGCGAGGATTGCCGTCGCCCACGGACAGATGACGGAGGACAAGCTCAGCGACATATGGCGTGATCTTCTGGAGGGTGAAATCGACGTCCTCGTCTGCACAACAATCATTGAAACGGGAGTTGACGTTCCGAATGTCAACACGCTGATAATTGAGGACGCCGACAGGCTCGGACTTGCTCAGCTCCACCAGATCAGAGGACGAGTCGGACGTTCGTCACGCCGTGCAAGCGCATATTTCACGTTCAGGCGAGGCAAGGAGCTTTCAGAGGTTGCCGCAAAGAGGCTGACCGCTATCCGTGAATATACGGAGTTCGGATCGGGCTTCCATATTGCGATGCGTGACCTTGAAATAAGGGGCGCAGGCAATATCCTCGGCGCACAGCAGCACGGTCATATGGAATCCGTCGGATACGATATGTACCTGAAAATGCTCGATCAGGCTGTCAGGGAAGAAAAGGGCGAGATCTCCGCCGTGCCCGAAAAGGAATGTCTTATCGACCTGCCGATAGACGCACACATTCCTGCCGATTATATTTCCGATGTTCCGCAGAAGCTTGCGATGTACCGCAGAATTGCCGACATAAAAAACCGGGAGGACGCCGACGATGTGCTGGACGAGCTTATTGACCGTTTCGGTGAGCCGCCGCAAAGCGTTCAGGGACTTATCACCGTTTCACTTCTCAGGAACACCGCACTTCAGCAGGGAGTTTATGAGATCGGCAGAACGGGCAGCAACGTTAAGCTGTTTATCGAAACCCTTGAAATGGACAAGATTTCCAACCTTGCAAAATATCTGAAAGGCAGGATAACCGTCTCAGCCGCCGGAAAGCCACATATTGCGGTCAAGGTGATGCCCGGAGAGGATCAGCTCACCGTTATCCGCAAGGCTCTTGATATTATGGCAAAAACAAAGAGTGAATGAGACTGATTTGACGAAACTTAAATAATTAAAGAAAGACTTGTATCGGGTTGAAAAATCCAATACAAGTCTTTGGTTATTTAATTCGGTTTTCAATCAATGTTTATTTCAACTTCTTGCTGAAAAATTTCTTTTTATTTTTTTTACAGCTTTCCATGTCGCATTTTTCACATGACAAACAGGCGTTGCTCATTTTATAAAACCGTTCGGGGTGGCGGTGAACGGCAATTTCCCACTTGATAAGCGAAGCACAGCCAAGCGAAAACAGGATAACCGTGTAGACATTCGGAATAAGGATAAGAAAGCTGTACTGAAAAAAGCTGTCCCAGTTATAAACCCGGCACTCGTTGCAGCAGCTCGAACGGAAAAACAGCTTGTTGATCGGACACCAACCGAACACAGCGTAAAATATCGCAAAATTAGACAGAGCAAAGAAAAAGAAAATCCACTCTCTGCCGATTACTCCCGTCAGATACAAAACGGTCGGAACGCTCATATATGCGAGCCAGAAAAGCATTGAATATACGGCGGCACGGTTACTGCGCTTGACAAGAAGTGAAAAATCCTCCTTGTCGCAATTTTCGGCAGGCTCATAATACTTTGAAAACTGACGTCCTTTATAGGTGTTGTTCGTTGAAAACGAAAACAAATCCTTGATCGGAAACACGGCGAAATAAGCCGTACCGACTATGTAAACAAACTGCGGCAGAGAAAACGGCAGGTCGGGATCCCGGATCAGACAGTAAACGGCGAACAGGAATAAAGCTCCCGACGAAAACAATCGGGCACGATTCATAAAACTCTCCCCTAACAAAACAGAAATCGTTGCCGTCAGTATAACAGAATCCGACAGCATTTGCAACAGTCCGACGGTTTTCGACCTACAGACCGATAACGTATTGTTTGACGGATTTTGACTGTTTGAAAAGAGAAACGAAAAAAGCCGCAATCCCTTGATACATAAGGCTTTGCGGCTTGAGATTCATACTCATTTTTGAACGCAGTATTCTAACCAATCTAATAATTCATTGCAAAATAATGAAATATCGCTGCGCGATATGAAATAATTTACTTCATAAATTATGAAATTTTCTGCTACGCAGAAAGTGAAATAAAATTCGCCCATCACATTTGCGAAGCAAATATTTCATAGCGTCAGCTATTTCATATCCGAAGGATATTTCACTCGCCGAAAGGCGAATTTCATTGAAAAAGCACTTCCGAAGAAGTGCTTTTTCTTGGAGCTACTGGTCGGACTCGAACCGACGACCTGCTCATTACGAATGAGCTGCTCTACCAACTGAGCCACAGTAGCATATGTTAATTTGTCGACGACAGATATTCTAATATATTTTGAGAGAAAAAGCAATAGTTTTGAGAAAAAATTTTAATTTTTTTGAATTATACAAATCATAGCGTGTTTGGAGAGAAAATATATTTAAAGGTACTGTCGCAATAATATGAAGAAGCCGTTTTCTTCCGATGCCCGGCGTATGTGTATACGTCAAATCGAAAAAAACGGCTAAAAAGAAACACATATTTTTCTAATTTATATTTAAATAAGAAATGTCAAGGCTTGTATCGGTATAAAAAATCCAATACAAGCCTTTAGGTTTAATTATGTTTCTTTTGTTCTTCGCTTAGTGCGACAACCCCTGATGTTTTTTCAAAGCTTACTCTACATCTTCAAGCCTTTTAATCATTATCTTTGCCGCCTTATAGATGTCGCCGCAGCCGAGGGTGATTACAAGATCGCCGCTCTGCGCGTGGTCGAGAACGTAGTCGGCAACCTCGTCAAAGGTGTTGAACCAGACGCTTCCGGGAATTTTTGCGGCAAGCTGTGAGGTGTATACTCCCTCGGTGTTGACCTCCCGTGAGCCCATAATCTCGGTCATTACGCACTCGTCGGGGATCTGCAAAACCTCTGCAAAGTCGTCCATCAGCTTCTTTGTTCTTGAATAGGTGAACGGCTGGAACACCGCCCAAACCTTGCGGTAATTCATCTGCATTGCCGCTTCGAGCGTCACTCTCAGCTCGGCAGGATGATGGGCATAGTCGTCCGCAAAGGTGATTCCGTTGAGCTTGGAAAGAATTTCAAATCTCCTGCACGCTCCGCCGAACTGCTCAAGCGAAGCGATCGCCTCGTCAAAGGGTATTCCGCAGTAATCAGCCGCCGCAAGAGCCGCAAGAGCATTGCCGACATTGTGCCTGCCGGGCACGCTGAGCTTGACGCTTCCGATTTTTTCGCCTTTTTTGTAAGCGTCAAAGTGTGCAAAGGCATTCACCATTTCAATGTTGTCCGCATAGTAGTCGTTGCTCTTGTCAATGCCGAAGCTTATCATATCCTTGCTCGAAACGCCCGAAATCGCCTTGAGCGTATTCTCGTCGTCGCCGTTGTAAATGACCGCCTTGGTCGCCATCTCCGAGAAGATGTGGAACGACTTGATTATGTTGTCGATATTTTTGAAATATTCAAGATGATCTGCATCCACGTTGAGAATTATGGCTATGTCAGGATCGAGCTTGAGAAAATGATCCTTAAATTCGCAGGCCTCGCAAACCATATTTTCCGTATTGCCGACTCTGCCGTGGCTGTGGATAAGGGGAAGCTCTCCGCCGATTACGGCAGAGGGATCCTTGCCGCACTGCACCATAATCTGAGTGAGCATGGAGGAAACCGTCGTCTTGCCGTGAGTGCCGCAAACGCAGTAACAGTCGGAATAAAGCCGTGTCACCGCACCGAGAAGATCGGCTCTTTCAACGGTCGGGATCGACGAATTTTCCGCCGCAACAAGCTCCGGGTTGTCAGGGAGAATAGCCGCCGTATATACAATCAGCTCTGCTCCCTCTATATTTTCCGCCCTTTGACCGAGTGTTACAGGTATTCCGAGACTGCGTATTCTCGCAAGCGTATCCGTTTCGTTATTGTCCGAGCCGGAAAGCTCGTAGCCCTCTTTATGAAGTATTTCGGCAAGCGGACACATACCCGATCCGCCGATGCCTATAAAATGTATTCGTTTTACTTTCTTGAGCAATTCATCTATCTCGTACAAGATATCATCTCCTAACCTCTAACATTATAAGGCAAAAGTCTTGAAAAATAAATAGTAAATTGAAATATTTTCGCACCTGCACAAAATTTAATCATATGATACAGTGGAGGTAATAAAAATGCAGGGAGAAAAATTTTTGTTGATCGGGAATGACAAGAAAATGCAGGCTTGCGCAAACAGGCTTATACAGAGGGGATATTTTGCAACCTGCTGTGAAAAAGAGGAGATCGGGAACATTCTGCCCTTTTATCCCAACATAATTTTGCCGTTGCCGACTCTTGCCAACGGAGTTATTTCGGGAACAGGACTTTCCTCCGAGGGCTTTGCGGAGCTTCTCGGAAGAACTCAGCGTGTGTTCTACGGTAATCTCGGCTACAATCCGTTCGGAGAACGTGCTCTCAGCTACTACAACGAGAGCTTTCTTGTGAAAAATTCAAGGCTGACGGCACAGGGAACGCTCAGGATAATACTTGAAAATACCGACAGGGATATTTATTCGGTGAAAGCCGCCGTGCTCGGCTACGGCAGGTGCGGCAAGGCGATATGCAAGGTCTTGCAGTCGAACGGTGCGGACGTTGTTTCTGTGTCAAGAAGTCATTACAGCACGACAGTTGCGGAAAACGAGAGGCTCGCAACAATGAATTATGACGAGTTTTTCGGCTCAATTCAAAATTTCGATGTCATTGTGAACACCGTGCCTTATAATATAATAGGGAAAGCTGCTGCGGAACGGCTGACAAAGAAAAATCTGTATATTGAGATCGCCTCAAAGCCATACGGCTTCAACATCAATGAAACGGATAAGTATAATTTCAGATACATCCTCGCCGAGAGCTTGCCGGGACGCTTCACCCCAACAAGCGCAGGCGAAAACATCGCCGATACGGTCATTGAATTGATAAAGGAGGGTAAGGATGAATAAGGTTGTAGGTTTTGCCCTGTGCGGATCATTTTGCACCTTTGCGGAGGTCATACCGCAGATTGAAACGCTCAGAAAGTTGAATTATGATATTGTACCGATAATGTCCGAGATTGCCTACAATACCGACACAAGATTCGGCAGGGCAGAAGAATTTATAAGCAGGATAGAGACGGTTTGTAAGCACGAAATACTCCATACAATACCTCAGGTTGAGCCGATCGGGCCGAAAAAGATGCTCAATCTTTTGATCATTGCGCCCTGCACGGGCAACACAGCGGCGAAGCTGGCAAACGGCATAACCGACACCTCGGTCACTATGGCGGCAAAGTCCCATCTGCGAAACGGCAGACCGCTTGTAATTGCCGTTTCGACAAACGACGGTCTGACAGGAGCGGCAAAAAACATAGGCAGTCTGCTCAATTACAGAAATGTTTATCTTGTTCCGTTCAGACAGGACGATCCGCTTAAAAAGCCCCGTTCGCTTATGGCGGACTTCACCCTGATACCCGAAGCGGTCGAAGCCGCCCTCAAAGGCGAACAGCTCCAGCCGATAGCCAAAGAGCCGGGATGACAGCATTTTAAATCTTGATGAAGCTATGCAAATTAGACGTTAGATTTTAGGCTTCAGACATCTAAAAATTCCTCCCCTTTTGCAAGGAGGAGGAATTTTTATTTCTTATCAACATATTTTTCCTTATACTTTTTTGCCCGGCCGTCATAGACAGACTGCGGTATGTCGGGGGTTTCCCTTTGAGCAGCTCGGATATATTGTTCGTCGGCAAACTTGAAATCGGTACAAGCAGTCCGGGCAGGAACATATCCATTGCTTCATAGATGTCAATCGTTTCCGCTTCTTCGTCACCGAGCAGTTTTTCGCAAAAAAGTACACTACATAAAGATCCGATCCGCCGTGCGTTGCACCCTCGGCAAGCTCGCTTGCGCCCGTCCTTGTCTCAGCCCATCCGATGAAGCTTCCTGAGGAAATTTCCGTCCTCGTCAACCATATCAACGCTGTCAATGCCGTATCTCGCAAGCATCGACTGCCAGCGCTGAATCATTCCGACGCTGTAATCGACAGGAACAAAGCCTGCGTCAAGGTAGCTCTTTACCGCTCCCTTGCGCCACTCGTCCGTCGTCAGATATATGTAGTCAACATTCTTTTCGGAAAGGACTTGTATTGCCTTATTGTTGAGGTACTTTGCCAATCCCTTGCCTCGCCAATCGGGACGGATACCGACCATATGCACCTCACCGATGTTTTTGTCGGAGTGGTAGACAGCCGTAACCGTTCCTATGTGTTCGCCGTTGTAATCAAGGAAGAAAAGGTCGCTGTAAGGCTCAACAAAATCGTGTTCAAAAATACGGCTTCGAAAATTGCTTTCGTCCGCATCGTCGGGCACCAAGCCCTGTTTACAGCACTCAATCCACGGCTGAATATCGCTTTCGCCCTTGTAAAGCGAAAAGGAATATCCCTCCGGCAAGAGAAGCTCGGAAACGGGAGTCCCCTTTAAAAAATACATTTTAAGCTGTTCCATTTCAATCTTCCTTTCAGTTTATTATATCATTAAGTCTGGTTTTCGGATTTTTCTCCCTGACGTCTTCAAGGAATTTTCCGATTCTTGCGTTGACCGAATCAACCTCACGTTCAAACTCAGCCGCAGACATTCTCAGCACTCCGAACCGAACGGCGGAAAGCTGAATCAGATTGTCCGAGGTGACTACACGCACACGGTCGTTTTTGCCGATCTCGGATATGAGCTTTTCGATATAAACATCGCCCAGCTCACGTTCTTTGGTATAAACGACGTGAATATTGTGAAAATCAAATCTTTCGCCCGTGTTGCCCGGCACCTTGTATGCGTCAAAAACGAGGACAACATTGTTCTTTGTATATGCGCTGTAATTGCACATTATCTCCATCAGCCGTTCTCTCGCCGCTCCGAGGTCGGTGTCGGCAAGGCTTTTGAGATCCTCCCACGCAAATATCACATTATATCCGTCAACCAGCACATAGCTTTTCCGATCTGTCAGCTCAAAATCCGAGTATTCGTTTTCGTTCTTTTTCGTCGTGGGACGGTAAAGCTCATACTTTGGCTTGCCGAACTCACGCTCCATAATCGCCTCAAGCTCCTTGTCGTCAATATGCAGATTTCTGCGGTTGACGGGTGGAGTGTAGGGCTTTTCTTTTTTTAAACAGCTTTCAAGGTGCATATATTCCGAAACCTTATCCCACTTGACGCCGAAGCCGCCGCCGTGGGCGCAGAAAACCGAATCGGGAGTGTTTTCAAGGTCGGCTTCGGGATCGTATGCAAGCTCGGCAATCACCTTTTCCGCATCGTGGCAGTCATCGTAGCCGGCATTCTCACAGTAAAGCCTGCCCCTGCCGCCTGTGTATGCCGCAACCTCCGAGGCATAGCCGTTGAGCGAGGTCACGGGAGCTTTTCCCCTGAGAACAGATACCCCTCCCATATCCTCGGGCGGCTCAAATTCGCCCGACTTCATTCTGATATCGTTGATTGCCCTGCCTATCTGCTCGCTTGGAACTTCAAGCCTGAACGAATACCACGGTTCAAGAAGCTTGGACTTAGCCTGCATAAGTCCCTGTCTGATCGCCCGATAGGTCGCCTGACGAAAATCTCCGCCCTCGGTATGCTTTATATGCGCCCTGCCTGCGGCAAGCGTGATCTTCATATCGGTTATCGGAGATCCCGTTAGCACGCCGAGATGCTGTTTTTCCCCGAGGTGCATCAGAATAAGCCTCTGCCAGTTTCGGTCAAGCGTATCCTCACTGCAATCGCTTGCAAATTTCAGTCCGCTTCCCCTCGGCAGCGGTTTCATTATCAGATGCACTTCCGCATAGTGTCTGAGCGGCTCATAGTGTCCGACGCCCTCCACGGTGTCGGTTATCGTTTCCTTATACATTACCCTACCCGAATCAATTTCGATCTTCACACCGAAACGCTCATCGACAATGCTTTTTAGTATCTCCGCCTGCACCTCGCCCATAAGGCCGACATGGATTTCCTGAAGATGGCTGTTCCATGTGACATGAAGCTGAGGATCCTCCTCCTCAAGCTCCCTGAGCTTTGGAAGCATCGTCTGAGCATCACAGCCTTTCGGGAGAACAACACGGTAATTCATAACCGGCTCAAGCATAGGCTCGTTTCCCGAGGCTTCAAAGCCCAGTCCCTGTCCGTTGTGCGTTTTGGCAAGTCCCGTCAGAACACATATTTTTCCTGCCTCAACACAATCCGCTGTCACGAATTTCGAGCCGGAATATATTCTGATTCCGCTGATTTTCTCTTCACCGATCATTTCTCTGACCTTTATAGATCCGCCCGTAACCTTTATGTGAGTAAGCCGCACGCCCTGAGGATCGTGACTTATCTTGAACACCCTTGCGCCGAAGGAATCGGGATAATCGTTCTCAACGGTGTAGTTATCCAAAGCCTCAAGGAAATCATCAATTCCGTCAAGCTTCAGTCCCGAGCCGAAAAAGCACGGAAACACCTGCCTCGCCTTGACAGCTTCGGCAATTTCCGAATCGGTCGCCGCTTCACCCTCAAGATATTTTTCCATCAGCTTTTCACTGCACAGGGCAAGTCCCTCATTGACAGCCTCCCTGCTGCCGAAATCGACAAACTCACCCTCCAGCTCGGAGTTGAGATTTTCGATAATCTCCTCGCCGCTCTTTCGTGCGAAGTCCATCTTTGTCACGAAAACAAAAGTAGGCACGTTATAGGCTTTCAGCAGCTTCCAAAGGGTGCGTGTATGGGGCTGAACTCCGTCAAGTCCGCTGATGACGAGAATTGCATAATCGAGCACAGAGAGGGTGCGCTCCGTCTCCGAGGAAAAATCGACGTGACCGGGTGTATCAAGCAGGGTTACTTCTGTTTTATCCGTCGAAAAAACCGCCTGACTTGCAAAAATCGTTATTCCACGCTCACGCTCAAGGGTATGGGTGTCCAAAGCCGTGTCACCGTGATCGACACGACCTATCTTCCGCAGCTTACCCGTCCGATAAAGCATCGCCTCGGCAAGCGTTGTTTTGCCTGCGTCAACGTGAGCCAAAATTCCTACAACGATTTTTTTCATAAATACCTCGTCAAATCGAAAATATTACAGTTATTTTATCAAAAAAGTGATTGAATGTAAATACCTCAAATATTAAAGAGGACGCCGCTTAGTGCGAACGTCCCCCGTCAAAGGTAAGCTCCATTGATTTGTGCGGTATTCCGTCCTCAAGAAATTCCTCGGAGCATATGTTAAATCCCTCACGCTCGTAAAAACCGATCGCATGAGTCTGGGCCTCAATATAAATCTTCTTGGGATTCATCTTTTCTTTGATTGATTTGATTCCGTCGTGAAGAAGCTTTCCGCCGTGACCCTTGCCGTGTTCAAGCGAAAGCACCCTGCCGACCTGCACGGTTTCGGAATCCTTTTGAAACGCACGAAGATATGCGGTGATTTTACCGTCATTCCTGCTGAAAATATGCAAACTGCGGTAATCAACGTCGTCAAGATCCTGATACGGACAATCCTGCTCGACAACAAATATCTGCACTCTCGCCTTTATAATTTCATACAATTCCGTCAGCGACAGCTCATCAAAATATTTTGAGAGTATTTCCGTATTTTTATTGTCCATTTTTTCGCTGACCGTCCCCGTCTTTTTTCTTTGTGCAGTTACTGCACCGACCGCAATCTCCGCAGCATCCGCCGCCGTTTTTCTTCCGTCTGAGCGATAAATAAATCGCAGTAATAACAGCCGCAATCAGGACTGCGCCGACTATAAAATCCCAGATATTCATACCAAACCTACCGCCGTTCCGATGAGATGAACGAGGAATGCCGCTACCCATGCGACAACACACTGCCATATCACAACTCCGCCTGCCCACTTAACGCCAAGCTCCCTCCTGATTGAAGCGATCGCCGCAACACAGGGACTGTAAAGCAAGCTGAAAACAAGCATTGAAGCCGCCGCCAAGGGCGACAGAACGGAAGCAATACTTCCCGTGAAAAGCACCTCCATGGTTGAAACAACGCTTTCCTTTGCCATAATTCCGCATATCAATGCGGTGCAAATCCTCCAATCGCCAAAGCCGAGAGGAGCAAATACGGGAGATAACAAGCCTGATATCTTCGCAAGTATACTGTCCGCCGAGTTGACCGCAGGATTGAAATGAGTGTCAAAGCTCTGGAGAAACCATACAACTATTGTGGCAATGAGAATGACGGAAAAGGCTTTCTGCAAAAAATCCTTTGCCTTTTCCCAAAGAAGCTGAGCGACATTCTTTATTCCCGGCAAACGGTAGTTCGGCAGCTCCATAACAAACGGAACAGGCTCGCCCTTGAACAGCACCCCTTTATAAATGAATGCCGCAAGAACACCGAGCAGAATACCTAAGATATAAAGTCCTGCCATAACGAGCGCACCGTGCTTCGGGAAGAAAACGCTGACGAAGAATGCGTAGATCGGGAGCTTTGCCGAACAGCTCATAAACGGAGTGAGCAGAATGGTCATTTTTCTGTCTCGCTCACTGGTAAGCGTTCTCGTTGACATAACCGCAGGAACGGTACAGCCGAAACCGATCAGCATCGGCACAATACTCTTGCCCGAAAGTCCGATTTTTCTGAGCAGTTTATCCATCACAAATGCAATTCTTGCAATATATCCACTGTCCTCCATAAGCGAAAGGAAAAAGAACAGCGTAACGATGATCGGCAGGAAGCTCAGAACGCTTCCCACGCCCGAAAAGATACCGTCAATGATAAGGCTGTGAAGCGCAGAATTGACATTCACCGCCGTAAGTGCGGCATCGGTGACCTCAGCCAGCTTGTCAATGCCAAGCTCCAAAAGGCTTTGCAGCCATGCACCGATAACGTTGAAGGTGAGATAAAAAACCAAAAGCATAATGCCGATAAAGCAAGGTATTGCCGTATATTTTCCCGTGAGAATCCTGTCTATTTTTTCGCTTCTCAGTCTTTCCTTGCTCTCTTTCGGCTTCACGACCGTCTGTTCACAGAGGTTTTCAATGAAATTAAATCTCATATCTGCAATGGCGGCGCTTCGGTCGAGTCCTCTTTCGGCTTCCATCTGTTTAACAATGTGCTCCAAAAGCTCCAGCTCATTATCGTCAAGCTCAAGCTGTTCCAGAATCAGCGGATCGCCCTCAATCGCCTTTGTTGCGGCAAAGCGAACGGGTATTCCCGAACGAGCCGCATGATCCTCTATAAGATGCACAACTGCGTGTATACACCTGTGAACCGCACCGTTGTGGTCGTTCTTGTCGCAGAAATCCTGCTTAGAGCAACATTCCTGATATTTTGCGATATGAATGGCATGACGTATCAGCTCGTCAACGCCCTCGTTTTTCGATGCGGAAATGGGGATTACAGGCACGCCGAGCATTGCCTCCATAGCGTTGACATCTATTGCGCCCTGATTTCCGATTACCTCGTCCATCATATTAAGCGCAACAACCATCGGCACATCCATTTCGAGAAGCTGCATCGTAAGGTAAAGATTTCTTTCGATATTGGTAGCGTCAACTATATTTATTATAGCTTTCGGCTTTTCATTAAGCACAAAATTTCTTGATACGATCTCCTCGTTGCTGAACGGTGACATCGAATAAATTCCCGGCAGATCCGTTACCTTTGTGTTGGGATATCCACGGATAACTCCGTCCTTCCTGTCAACGGTAACTCCGGGGAAATTTCCTACGTGCTGTTTTGAGCCCGTAAGCTGATTGAAAAGAGTCGTTTTTCCGCAGTTTTGGTTGCCGACGAGAGCATAGGTCAGCGTCGTGCCTTCGGGCAAGGGCTTTTCCTCAACCTTTGAATGATATTTTCCCTCCTCGCCCAGACCGGGATGCGCTAAATTCTGAGTTCGGTTTATTCTCTCGTGGCTTCTGCTTCGCTTACTGATCGGTTCAATCTCAATCTGCTGAGCCTCGGCAAGGCGCAGAGTAAGCTCGTATCCGTGAATCTGCAATTCCAACGGATCGCCCATCGGCGCAAGCTTCACGACCGTAACCTCTGCCCCGGGTATCATACCCATATCCAAAAAATGCTGACGAAGTGCGCCCTGTCCTCCGACCTTGAGAA
This sequence comes from Clostridiaceae bacterium, assembly GCA_016292785.1. GTDB lineage: Bacteria > Bacillota > Clostridia > Oscillospirales > Acutalibacteraceae > CAG-488. The sequence continues at coordinate 28,200 of JAEDFL010000024.1, forward strand.
TCACTGCGCTTTTTCCGACTTCCAAATCCCTGAGTGTCATATCTATGCTTCCTTTTTCAATAATTATCCTTAATAATCTTACTCCAAAATAACTGCCCTGTCAATCAAAAAACCTGCGGAAAACCGCAGGCTCTGAGAAAAATTCTTATTATTTTTTATTTCTTTTTTGCCGTTTTCGGATTGTGATAAATTGCTCCGATAATCATAATAACAACCGCAACTATGATGAAGCCGATATTCTTTATGCCGTGCTTTGCAATGGCGGCATAGATGAACAGGCAGGCTCCCGCCAAGGAAAGAATCGGCATAATAAAACGTCGGAACACATTCAGCTCCTTGCCCTTGACCATAAGCATAACATAGACCGGAAGATAGAAAGCATAAACGCAGATCAGCGGAAGCTCGGTTGAATCGAAAAGGAAGATCGAGCCTTTGCCCGTGTAGCCTGCAAACGGTGTGAGATTCGCCATATAAAAATAGAAAAGCCACAAAGCATTGACAATCAGCGCAACTATCGAAGCGTTGGACGGCATCTCGGTAGCCTTATCGAGCTTGCCGAGGTAGTCGGGTCTCGGTCCTCGATTTCTTGCGGCAAGGGAATAATAGCCACGGTTACACGCAAGGGTAAGACCGTTCAATGTGCCGAGGCAGGAAACAGCAATAAATACCGTCAGAATAGTTCCTGCGACCTTGCCGAAAATTGTCTTGAACGCAAGGCTTGCGCCGTTCGGGAGAAGCTCGGAGGTTTTGATGCTTCCCGAAATTCCAATATAGTAAAGCATATAAACCACAACTACAACTATCGTTCCGAGCACAAGAGCACGTGGAAGATTTTTCTTTGCGTCTTTAAGCTCTGAGTTAATAGCCGTTGCGATTATCCAGCCCTCATAAGCAAAGACCGAAGTGCATACGCCTGCAAGAATGAGGTTTGCGGAAATCCCGTTCCTCGGAACCTGAGTGCAGGAGATGAGGTTGCCCTCTGCGTCATAGATGAAATTTTCAACGACGGAGCCAAGATTTTCCGCAAGAACGCCGTTTTTTAGTCCGAATACCGTTCCGACAATCGCCATAAGAACGAGAGGAATAAGCTTGATAACCGTTGTTGAAACCTGAAAATGACCTGCAATTTTCGGTGAAAGTGTGTTGAGAGCAAAGCTCAGTATCAGATAAACGAACGCCAGCACCATCGTTTCGGCGTCTGCCGCACCGTAGCCGAACAGAGCCATCGTATACCTTGCGGAGAGCCACGCAAGAGCCGAGGTCATTGCCGGATAATAGACCGAAGCCATAAACCAGCCGACATAATAAGCGTACTTACTGCCGACAAGAGCCTCGGAATAGTCAACAATGCCGTTGATTTTTTCATACATCGTACCCATAACGGCAAAGGTGTATGCGCTGATAACCATTACAATTCCGCCCAAGAGCCATGAAATCAGAGCAACGGGCAAATCGCCCTTTGTGATGTTCAGCATCGCTTCCGCCTTAAAGAAAACTCCGGAGCCGACAACAATTCCGACGACCATACAGATCGCCGTCACCAGTCCGTATTTCTTTTTCAATTCTGCCATAAAAATTATCCCCCTCTTCTATTTTTCCAAAAAACTGTAATATTTCAAAAAGATTATACAATAAATATTGAAAAAAGTAAATCAACACGTTATAATATACACATTACATAAAGTAATTATAAAAAGGATGATAACTATATGGATTCAGAAAAATTCAACGCCTTGCTAAAGGCGCTCGAATGCGGAAGTCTCACCGGAGCCGCCGAGGAGCTCGGATACACTCAGGCAGGACTTACCCATATGATGAATCGTCTTGAAAAGGAAATCGGAGTTTCTCTGCTCAAAAGGACGAAAACCGGAGTAAGGCTCTCCCCCGACGGCAAGAAGCTTCTGCCCTATATCAAAAACTTTACGGACGCCGCACTTTCGCTCGACACGGCAATCAATAACATCAAAGCCGATGAAAGCAAGGTTATCCGTATTGCTGCGTATTCAAGCATAGCAAACCACTGGCTTCCTGCCGTTATCAGCGCTTTCCGCAGCGAAAATCCAAACGCAACGTTTGAGCTTCACGTCGGACTCCCGGAGGAAATTTCCCGTCTTGTTGCAAACGGAGAGGTTGATCTCGGATTTATGAGCAGGATCAAAAACAGTAATTTTGAATGGATTCATCTGCTTGACGATCCGATATTTGCCGTACTGCCGCCACACGACACCAATGGCGACAAATTCATCACAATGGATTTCTTTCAGGATAAGCCGTTCTTCATTCCCACCTACGGGGCGGACGGCGATATTCTCAGGATAATCAAGGAAAGCGGAATTGCACCGAACATCAACTCGACCACCGTTGACGACGCAACCGTCGTTTCAATCGTCAGTCACGGTCTCGGATACAGTATTCTGCCCAAGCTTATCCTTGACGGGGTGAAAGGCAACGTAATCACACGGCCTCTGTTCCCCGACGAGCACCGTGACCTCGGTATTATTGTCAAATCAAAAGACACCATGCCGATAATAGTCCAGAAGTTCGTCGCCTGCAGTAAAAAAATCGTCAAGGAGCTTGAAGGCAATAACTGATGTTGCTATTCAAACCGGTATATTTTTAATCCTGTCGCTTAAACAAAGCGGCAGGATTATTTTTGGGAGCGGCTGACGGGGCTCGCTCGGCTGCGCTGTCCGCTTGCCGACACGTCCACGGTCTGTATAAGAAAAAATGGGCATCCTATCGGATACCCATAATATTTTGGAGCGGATGACGGGGCTCGAACCCGCTACCTCCACCTTGGCAAGGTGGCGCT
>JAEDFL010000025.1 GCA_016292785.1 Clostridiaceae bacterium
TTACATCGTCATTTTGTGCAACTTTTTTCTTCGCTCTTAAGTTAATGACATTGCCTTGCAAGGGAGCTGTCAGCGAAGCTGACTGAGGGATTGACAAATAATCCGGTTTATTTAACTTTAAATGGTTTATAAAAACTTTAAATCTTCACGTCTAAAATCTAACGTCTAAGATCTATCATCTAATATAGACTGGTTTGCCTGTTTTAGCCGATTCATATATCGCTTCAAGAATCTGCGTTACAACAAGTGCCTGACTTGCCTTTGTCGGCGGCTCCTTATCGTTTACAACAGCGTCGATCCATGCTCTTGCCTCAAGAACGGACGGACTTTCGTCTGCGTCACCCTCGTAGAAGGCGACGCCGCCTGCCTTGAGGTCGGGTTTGAGAATACACTGTCTGCCGTTCTTGATGAAATTGATGTCAAGTCCGTCGAACATATCGGCTCCGCCCTCGGTGCCGCAGATCATTGTGATTGCCTCTTTCGGGTGCCTGATATTCAACGCCCAGCTTGATTCAAGCATAACAGTTGCGCCGTTTTCCATAACGATAAAACCGAATGCCGCATCCTCAACGGTGAACTTTTCGGGATCCCAGTCGCCCCATGCGTTGCCGCAGTTTTTCTGATTTTTGAGCTTTTCAAAGGTCGTGCCGACAACCATCTTAGGCTTGTAGTTATCCATCATCCAAAGTGTGAGATCGAGAGCGTGAGTTCCGATATCAATAAGCGGACCTCCGCCCTGCTCATATTCATTGAGGAAAACGCCCCAGGTCGGAACGGCACGGCGGCGCAGAGCGATGGCTTTACCGTAGTAGATTTCGCCAAGCTCGCCGTCCTCACACAGCTTTTTAAGATAAAGAGAGTCCGATCTCCAGCGTGACTGATAGCCTATTGTAAGCTTCATACCGGTTTTTTCCGAAACCTCAAGCATCTCCTTGGCTTCCTTATAGGTTTTTGCCATCGGCTTTTCGCACATAACGTGCTTGCCGGCGTTCATTGCATCGATTGAAATGAAAGCGTGGGAACGGTTCGGAGTACAAACGTGGACAACCTCGATGCTGTCGTCCTTGAGAAGCTCCTTATAGTCCGTATATGATTTTGCCCCCTCAACGCCGAATTTCTCCGCCGCTTCAACAGCTCTTTCCTCGATTATATCGCAGAATGCAACCATTCTTACGTTCTTTATCTTCTGAAGTGCCGGCATATGCTTTCCGTTGGCGATACCTCCGCAGCCGATCACTCCGACATTAACTATCCTGTCCATAATATTCCTCCTGACATTTTTCTTTATGATATCATATTGAAGAAAAATGTCAATAAAAGAAAAACATATTTCCCTTAAATTTTTTAACAGGCTTTTCCCGGGTGAAAATATATGATATAATAAGCAGACTCAGAAAATATTATTTTTCGCAACAAATTGACGAGAGGAGAAAAATATGAGCTACGAACCCTTAAAATACGGAAAAAGAGCCGTAATTTTCGATACGGATATAGGCCCCGACTGCGACGATGCAGGCGCGCTCGCCCTGCTTGCATATTATGCCGGGAAATACGGTGTCCGTTTTCTCGGTGCGGTAAACTGCACGTCAAACCCATATGCCAACGGGGCAATAAAGGCTATCGGTGAGTTTTGCGGTCTCGGCGAATTTCCCATCGGTCAATACGGCAAAGACGGCTTTCTTGCCGACGGAACATCATATAACAAGCCTGTTTCCGAGAAATACTGCGGCAAAACGGTTGAAGCGATGAGCGAATGTGAGTTTTATTCCGAAGCTCTGAGCAAGGCGGAGGACAACTCTGTTACCGTGATTGCGGTAGGCCCGCTTTCATCGGTTGCCGAGGCGATCAGAAACGACAGCGAGCTGTTCAACAGGAAGGTTCACTCAATCGTCATTATGGGCGGAATTTCGCCGTCGGGAACGGAGTATAACATCAGGTGTATGCCCGAGGCGGCTCGTGCCGTCCTTGATCAATTCAAGGGAACGATTGTTTTCTGCGGTTTTGAGGTCGGCGAAGGTGTTCTGACAGGCTTTTCGGAGGAGAAAGAGAACAGTCCCGTTTTTGACTCCTACAAATTCTGGACAGGCAGAAAGGAAGCGCCGTATCTCAGGGACAGCTGGGATCTCTGCACGGTGCACTATGCCTTTGAGGGCAACTGCGAATTCTATGATTTGTCCGAGCCGATCAGCGTAGAAATTGACTGCGACGGCAAAAACACCTTCACTCCCTGCACGCAGTCCGACAGATATTGCGTTGTGCAAAAAAGCTCAAACGAGGAAATCGCCGAATATATTAACAGCATTTTAAACGCTTAATAAAAACAAGGGCTACCGCAATAAGATGCGACAGCTCTTATTTTAACAGTAAATATCGTTGTCGTTCGTCTCTTCGTTCATTTCATAGACCGATATTTCATCATTGTTGACAAATGCGCCGTAAATCTTTTCGATCGGCGGATAATTTCCGTCCTTGAGCGTTTTCCTCAGCCAGACCTCGTTCTTTCCGCAGGCTTTGAGGTTTTCGTGCAGTATTTCACCGTCGGAGACGACGACAACGGGAGAGGTCTCCTTTTCAAGGTGCATACCCATATCCCTCGGATTTACAGGTCTCAGCGTTGATTTCGGCAGGAAGCTGAGCTGTCCGTTCGGCTCCATAACCACGGTTTGCAGATCGTCAATGTTGAAATATCCGCCTATTCTGCACTGTGTAAGAAATTCATTCATATCCAGCTTGGACTTCTTTAAATTTTCCCTGTATATTGTTCCGTTATCCATCAGAATAATCGCTTTGCCCAAAAAGAAGCGGCGGAAAATCACCGATTTATCGGAAAGCACCGAGAACAGCACGGCAAAAAGGCCGAAAACGGCAATCGCAACAGCAGGCTTCCAGAAGTCTTTCAGCGGCGAAAACGCCATTTCTGCGGTAATTGAGCCTATAGTTATACCGTTGATGTAGTCAAAAAGACTGAGCTGTGAAATCTGTCGTTTGCCCATAAGCTTCGTCATAAGGAAAAGCTCGATAATTGCCAGAATTGATGTCAGACATATTTTTAAAATTTCCATATTATCACCTACATTATTATTGACGCAATAACAAATAATAACCGTGACGGGAGATTTTTAATTTTTTGTTGTCGAAATATCAACGCTATCAACATATTGTGTTTTAATAAAAAAGGACGTTCTTTTTGTACAATATGCTGAAATTTAAACACCGTGTGTTTGCCGGCAAGTCGTTTAACACAATATATAGTGCCCGATCCTCTCCTGCTTATTGTATTTTGTGGTTTTTGCTATAAAAAAGGTTTTCTGCCTTAAAACAAAAAAATATTGAACTTTGACTTGAATAGTGTTATAATCTTTAAGGTTTATAATAAATTTGGTTAATTGTCCCCTTTGTGGCATAAATGAGAAAATTATCTTTTTTACATATAAAATTTTATAAGGAGTGTAACGGGTGGATAAGATATATATCAACGGCGGCAAGCCGCTCCACGGCGAAGTTACCGTCAGCGGTGCCAAGAATGCCGCTGTCGCAATTCTTCCGGCAGTTATCCTTGCGCAGGATGTGTGCAGGGTTGAAAATATCCCCAATATCAGCGATGTTACAATGATGATAAGAATTCTCCACCAGCTTGGCGCAAAGATCACCAAGGTGGACGAGAATACCTACGATATAGATTCTTCAACAATCAATTCCTACGTCGTTTCACACGATATGACAAAGCATCTCAGAGCTTCATACTATCTGATAGGCTCTCTGCTTGCACGCTTCGGCAGAGCCAAGGTCGCTATGCCCGGCGGCTGTAATTTCGGAGTTCGTCCGATCGACCAGCACATCAAGGGCTTTGAGATCCTCGGTTCGACCGTCACCCTCAAGGAAAACGCTATGATCGACGTTGAAGCTCCCGACCTTACGGGCGGTCTTGTTTACCTTGATATGGTTTCCGTCGGTGCGACGATCAACCTTATGCTTGCCGCTGTCAAGGCAAAGGGCTTAACGATCATCGAAAACGCCGCCAAAGAGCCTCATATCGTTGACCTCGCAAACTTCTTAAACTCTATGGGAGCAGACGTCAGAGGCGCAGGCACGGACGTTATAAAGATCCGCGGCGTTGAGCATATGCACGGCTGTACCTATTCCATAATTCCCGATCAGATCGAGGCAGGTACATTTATGGTTGCCGCAGTCGCAACCGGGGGTGATGTGCTTGTCAAAAACGTTATTCCCAAGCATCTTGAATCAATAACCGCCAAGCTTATTCAGTGCGGCGCAACGGTAGAGGAATATGACGATTCCGTCCGTGTAATAGGCAACGGCAGACCGGGCAAGTGTAATGTCAAGACAATGCCCCACCCCGGCTTTCCTACGGATATGCAGCCGCAGTTTGCAACAATGCTTGCAATAGCCGACGGCACAAGCATCGTTTCCGAGGGCGTCTGGGACAGCCGTTTCCAGTATGTTGAGCAGCTCGCAAGAATGGGCGCAAACATCTCGGTAAACGGCAAGGCGGCAACGATTGAGGGTGTCGAATATCTCAACGGCTCCCCGGTCAAGGCCGATGATCTGCGTGCAGGTGCCGCAATGCTCATTGCAGGTCTTATCGCAAAGGGTACGACTTCCATTGACAACATCGTCTATATCGACAGAGGCTACGACAATGTTGTCGGCAAGTTCAGCAATCTCGGTGCGGATATAGTCCGTGTCAGCGAAGAGGACAAGCCCAAGATGCTTGACGGTACGCAGGTAGGCTAAAATAATACTATAACTGCCCCGGCTTTTGTTCGGGGCAATAATTTTTATTAACGGGTAGGTTTATATTATATGGCAAGGTTTTGTTCACTTTTTTCATCAAGCAGCGGCAACTGCACCTATATAGGTTCATCGGGCGGCGGAGTGCTGATTGATGCCGGAGTGAGCGCAAAGCAGATATCATTGAAGCTCAACAGCATCGGAGTCAGCGAAAAGGACATCGGTGCTGTTTTTGTCACCCATGAACACAGCGACCACATAAAGGGACTGCGTGTTTTTGCGTCAAAATTCGGAATCCCCGTTTATGCAACGGAGGGAACTCTCCGTGAGCTTGAAAAGGCGGGAGTTCTCAACGGCAAATTTCCGGTATATCCGATTGACGGAGAGGTCGAATGTAACGGTCAGTTGATATCTCCGTTTCGCACCTCTCACGATGTTGCCGAAAGCTGCGGCTTTTCCGTAACGGCAAGCGACGGCAGAAAGCTATGCGTTGCCACGGATACGGGAATTGTCACCGACGAAATGGGAGCGGCTCTGACAGGCTGTGACCTCGCCCTTATCGAGAGCAACCATGATATCGGTATGCTCAGAAACGGCAGCTATCCCTATCTTTTAAAACGCAGAATACTCTCCGATGTCGGGCATCTTTCCAACCTCGCCTGCGGAGAATTTATTACCGAGCTGATAAAAAGCGGTACAACCCGTTTTGTGCTCGGTCACCTGAGCAAGGAGAACAATATCCCCTCCCTCGCCTATCGGACGACCAAATCGGCTCTTGATTGCATGGGTGCGGAGGAAAACAGGGACTACATACTTACCGTTGCAGGCTCAGAGAAACCGGAAATGGCGGTGCTGTGATGATAGGAGTAACGATAATCTGCGAAGCGAAGCTAAAGGAAAAATACCTGAGAGACGCCTCCGACGAATATGTCAAACGGCTCGGCGCATACTGCAAGCTGAACATAATCGAGCTTAACCCTAAGAAGCTCCCCGAAGCTCCGTCCGACGCTGAGATATACAATGCGCTTGAAGCCGAGGGCAAGGAAATTCTTACAAAAATTCCCGTCGGTGCAAGGGTATTTGCAATGTGTATCGAGGGCAAACAGCTCAGCTCCGAGAAGCTCGCCAAGGAGCTTGCCTCCTGCGGTGTTTCGGGAATAAGCAATGTTGTATTTATCATCGGAAGCTCATACGGACTTTCCGACGAGGTAAAAAGGCGTGCCGATTTCAGGCTTTCGATGTCGGAGATGACCTTTCCGCATCAGCTGGCAAGGATAATGCTTCTCGAACAGATTTACAGAGCCTTCCGCATAAACAGCGGAGGAAAATATCACAAGTAAAAATCGACCTTACGCTGATTGTCGCAAGGTCGATTTTTTGATATTTAGTTCTTATAATTTCTGAGAATCTTGAGTGTGGTCGTCTTCGGGAACTCCGTGTCTCTCGTCTTAACCCTTGTAACCTGCTTATATGTAGGCATTTTCTTGTTGATCTCGTTGACGTCAGCTTTTATTCTGTCCTTAGCGTCGGGAGTGTCGACAGTATCAAGGAAAAATTCGGCGGTGATATAGCCGTCCTCATCATATACGACAACCTCTTTGACATACTCGATTGTGGAGAGCTTGTCCTCGATCTCCTCGGGAGAAACATTCTTGCCGTTTGAAAGGACGATAAGGTTTTTCTTTCTTCCTCTGAAGAAAAGGAAGCCGTCCTCGTCAATGTAGCCGTAATCACCGGTAAGGAACCAATCCCCGTCAAAAACCTCGGCTGTCGCTTCAGGCTCGTTGTAGTAGCCCATCATAACGTTCTTGCCTCGGACGCAGATCTCACCTACTCCGTCAGCGTCGGGATCCTTGATCTTGATCTCGTTGCACGGCAGAGGTATACCGACGCTGCCGACCTTATATGCGTCAAGCCTGTTGCAGGTAACGGCAGGCGAACACTCGGTTATTCCGTATCCGTTAATAATCTTGATGCCGAAATCGGTCATGCCCGTTTCATATTTTTCGTCAAGATACGCTCCGCCGCAGACGATCATTTCCAGATTGCCGCCGAGATTATCAATAATCTCCGAGAATATCTTTCTTCTTTTATCAATGCCGAGCTTGAGCAGGAATTTGCTGATTTTAAGTCCCTTTTTCAGAAGCTCCTCTCTGCCCGACTTCTTGGCAGTAAACCAGATCCTCTTATAAATCGTTTCGATGGCAAGCGGAACGGCAGAGAAATTCTGCGGATGATATTCAAGCAGATCCTTCTGTATATCCTTCAGACTGCGGCAGATAAATCCCCATTCAACAAGAAGATTACCTGAGAACAATGCGCCAACCCATGAAAATGCGTGATGAAGCGGAAGAAAACCTATTGCAGGTCCGCCCGTCATAACACGGCAGGAGGCAACGCTGTCGACGGCTACGTTCTCCTGAGAGAGCATAACGCCCTTGCTCTTTCCGGTTGTTCCCGATGTGTATACGAGGAAGGCAAGATCACTCGGAAGCACCTCGTCGTTGAGATAGCTTTCGACTCCGTTCTTAACCTCGTTGTGTCCCTCCTCGACAAGGGAATAAAAATCCTCGATCCTTATATACTGTTCAACGACAACGCCGTCAGCCTTTTTCATAAGCTCAACCGTGCCCTTGAAATCCTCGCTGTAATATACGGCGTTACAGCCGCTTCTTACCATAATATCAATAATATCGTCATCCGGGAGCTTGGGATCCATCGGGATCGCCGTCATCTTACCCGTGATGATAGAGAAATAACAGGCAATCCAATAGTAGCTGTTTTCGCTGAGTATGGCAACCTTTTTGCCGCGGAGTCCCAGCTTGTAAAGGTACTGTCCGAGGCCTGTCAGATCGTAATTTACCTGTGCAAAAGTCTTGGTTTCAACCTCGCCGTCAAAATTGTAGAAAGTGTACTGTTTTTTGTCTCCGCCGGTTTTGCCGCCGTAAAGCACAATGTCTTTGCAGGTATTCATATCCGGAAAATCGGCATACTTAATTTTTTTCTTCACCATATACATCTCCTCAAAAGACATTTTCAAAATATTTTATCATATTTTCATTTTAAAAGCAACATTGATTTGCTTTTTGATTAAATAAAATAAACAAAGTCAGCAAGATGTAACGCTTTGTTTCTTCTTTCTGAATCTGATAAGTCCGATAACGATTGAAATCTCGCTCATTATTTCTGCACCTACCGCCACTACCGAGCCTCCGACAAAATTGTAAACAAGCCACATTGCCGAGGTTGGAAGCGTCAACGCTCTTAACTGCTGGGTTCTCGGGTTCCACGTCACGAACGAGGAGATAATCATTGCACAGATCGGAAGAAGCGACAGCACCGTTTCATAGGTAAAATATCCGACCGCCGCAAAAGCTATTGAAAAGATTATCGGACACATGATGTGATCAACATATTTAGACTTTGTTCTGTAAGAGTATGTATAAGACCTTATCATTCCGACAAAGTTGCATAAAGCTCCTCCATACAGTCCGATCATAAGGTACTGCAAGCCGAACAGCAAGCTCGCCATTGACTGCATAAGCACGATTGTCCTGTGCTTTTTCATCTGATATGAAAAAAGCAAAAATAATGTTGCTATTATGCTCACAATTTGGGATATTAAATATATAACTCCTTTTTCGGATATCAACGTATTTATTCTTTCCATGACGACTTCCTTTTTTAATATTTGAATTATTATAATATAAAATTCAGAAAATGGCAACAAATTATTTATTGGATTAGGGGCATTCAGAACTGTCAGAATTGTCAAATTTGTTGACTTTACTTTGACTGTATGATAGAATAGTAAACCGTTTGGAGGAAACATAATGAAAATAATAACAACTGATAAAGTTAAAAATATGCTTGTTTTTTTGTTGGTATTTGTTTTTATTTTTGCTTTTGCGTATATGGTACCCTATACTCACGATGACTGGGCTTGGGGCTGTGATATCGGTTTTAGGCGTCTGCATGATCACTTTAAAAATTATAACGGCAGATATCTCGGCAATCTTCTTGTAATAGCATTAACAAGGTCAAACATTCTGAAAGCTTTGGTAATGTCGGGAACGGTAGCTTCGATTCTATATTTTATTTACAGAACTACAAGCAAAAAAGACATAAAAGTTTTTCTTTTTTCAGCAATCGCCCTTTTTTCTGTTCCGAGAAGTATTTTTCGTCAGACCTTGGCGTGGACATCGGGTTTTACAAACTATGTTGTTCCTACCTTATTGCTAATTATATATATTTATATCATAAAATCCGTGTTCGAAAAGTCGCCTGATTTTAAAAAAACAACTTTTGTAGTAACTTTTGTTGTCGGTATCTGTGCATCTTTGTTTATGGAAAATATAACAATATATCAGATACTTATTGATATTATGCTTTTGTTTTTCATCACAAAAAAACATCAGAAATTTTTTACCCCCGTTATAACTCATTTTCTCGGTTCTCTGAGCGGATGTATTATAATGTTTTCAAACGGTGCATACCGCAACATTGCAGAAGCAAACGACGATTACAGAACAATGCCTCTGATGGCCGATAATCTTTTCCTTAGAATGAGAGATAATCTTTTCTTTATAATCAGAAAAGAAACAGCGCTTAATAATGTAATTCTGAACATCATAATTGCTGTTCTATGTATCGTCCTTGTGTATAGTTTTTTAAACAAGAAAAATAACATTTCTCCAATAAAGAAAAGAATCGTACAAATCGGACTGATAATAACAGTCACATATGCCGTTTACTCACTGTGTATGGCTATCTATCCAAATTGGCGGATATTAGATACTCTGACGGTTCATTTTGACAGCCTTTTTCTGCTCCTTTATATCATCTCTCTTGTTACACTTTCCGTAATATGCGTTGATGAAAAGGAGATATCATATCGCCTTTGCTTTTACATTATCAGCATTGTACTGTTGACACTACCTCTTTTTGTTGTAACGCCTGTCAGCAGCCGTTGTTTTTTCTGCGGTTATGTATTTTTCGTTCTTTTTGCCTGCGAATTATTCAGCTATTTATTTAACGGAAGCAACCAAGTGAAAAAAAACGACATCTTTTTCAAGCCGCTTGTTGTTCTATGTGTTTGTATTGCCGTTTTTTATTCAAGCGTCTTTGGTATGATATACAAGTGTGAGATAAAAAGAAACGTTCATGTCAAGAATCAGATTTCCGACGGAAAAACCGTTGTTGTGCTGAGCGAGCTTCCGTATCAAAACTATCTTTGGGGGTCAACTCCCAATCCCGAAACAATGTGGGGAGACAGATACAAAGCCTTTTACGGTATAGATCAGAAAACAGAATTAAAGATAATCAAACACCATCCGAAAGAAGTTAAGCCAAAAGCTGAGGGACTGCCGAAATAAAACGGCAGTCCCCTTTTCAGTTCATTATTCCGAGGCTGACGGAAAGCGCCCTGTTCACTCTGGACATATCCCTTTCTCCGAGGTTGCCCATTCGCTCCTTGAGCCTTTGCTTGTCAAGCGTTCTCACCTGTTCGAGAAGGACTATCGAATCCTTGGAAAGTCCGCAGTCCTGTGCGTCCACCTGTATGTGAGTCGGCAGCTCCGTTTTGAAACGCTGACTCGTTATTGCGGCGGCTATGACGGTCGGGCTGAATTTATTACCGACATCGTTCTGAACTATCAGCACAGGTCTCAAGCCGCCCTGTTCGGAGCCCACGACGGGACTCAGATCCGCATAATATATGTCTCCCCGTTTTATGTTCATCCTTATCACTCTCCGAGATTTTGATTGTCATACTTTCGGTTTCAGTATTATATTTGCCAATCATTTGCCGGATTAATCATTTATTTTCGGGGATTTAATCTGTATCCGACATTCTCATTATATTCAGTTCCCTGTTTTAAGTCACCGCCGCCGAAAAATTCAGTTATGCAGAAAAAAGCTTGTACCGGTTTTCCGATACAAGCTTTTAAAAAATTTCTCGATTTATTCGGTAATCAGCGTAACGTCGCCGTCCTTGGCGTCAACCGTGATTGAGGTCACGGGTGTGTCAATATGATCTATGATGGTTTCAGCAATCTTATCCTCGACCTTGCGGCGGATATTGTTTCTGAGGTCTCTTGCACCCCTCGTTCCGCCGACGGACTGCCTTGCAAGCTCGGCAACAGCTTCCTCGGAATAATCAAATGTTATACCCTTGTCCCTGAGCGGTTCCTTGAACTCGTCCAGCATAAGAACGGCAATCTTCCTGAATGCCTCCTCGTCAAGATCGTTGAAAACTACGATCTCATCGACTCTGCCGAGAAATTCAGGTCTGAGGAACTCTCTGAGAGCCTTTAATGCCTTTTCCTTGTTAGCGTCGCCCTGTGTCTTTCCGAAGCCGAGAGCACCCTCAGAGCGGCTGCTGCCGGCATTCGAGGTCATCACGATAACCGTGTTCTCGAAGCTGACCGTCCTGCCCTGTGCGTCGGTGATCTTGCCCTCGTCAAGAATCTGAAGCAGAATGTTCATAACGTCGGGATGAGCCTTTTCTATCTCGTCAAAGAGGAGAACGGAATAAGGCTTTCTGCGAACCTTTTCGGTGAGCTGTCCTGCCTCGTCATATCCGACATAGCCCGGAGGCGAGCCGATAATTCTTGAAACGCTGTGCTTCTCCATAAACTCTGACATATCAAGCCTGATAAGCGTTTCGGGGGTATCGAAAAGCTCGTTTGCAAGCTGTTTGACAAGCTCGGTTTTGCCGACGCCCGTAGGACCGACAAAGATGAATGATGACGGTCTTCTTCTCGGGCTGACGTTGATCCTGCCGCGTCTGACCGCCTTTGAAACAACATCGACTGCTTCGTCCTGACCGATGACCTTTGATTTGAGCTTTTTATCAAGATCGGCAAGTCTGCGCAAATCGCTTTCAACTATCTTCTGAGCCGGAATGCCTGTCCAGAGCTGAATTACCCTTGCAAGATCCTCCTCTGTAACCGGAGAGTTTTCAACAAGCGGAATGAGCTGGTTTATTCTTGTTTCGCACTGCATAATATCCTGCTTGACCTTTGCAATAGCTTCATAATCAGGCTCCTCAGCCTCCATGAGATCCTGCTCACGGATTATGAGATCCGCTTTTTCGTTGAGCTTGTTTTCATATTCGCTGATATTCTTGTTCCTGAGATTTGCACAGGTGCAAGCCTCGTCCAGCAGGTCAATAGCCTTGTCCGGTAAAAATCTGTCGTTAATAAACCTCTCGGAGAGGGTGACTGCGCTGTGAACAAGGTTGTCGCTTATCTGAACCTTGTGGTAATTCTCATAGTAATCCTTGATGCCCAAAAGCATATTGTAGGTATCCTCAATCGAGGGCTCTTCAACGGTGACGGGCTGTAAACGTCTTTCAAGTGCGGCATCCTTTTCGATATACTTTCTGTATTCGGTGAAGGTAGTTGCGCCAATGATCTGCACCTCGCCTCTTGAGAGAGCAGGCTTGAGGATATTGGCGGCATTCATCGAGCCTTCGGAATCTCCGCCCGTACCGACAAGGTTATGCACCTCGTCGATGAAAAGAATAATATTGCCCTCTGCCTTGACTTCCTCAACAAGACCTTTCACCCTGCCCTCGAACTGACCTCTGAACTGAGTGCCGGCAACGAGTGAGGTGAGGTCAAGAAGCTGAATTTCCTTGTTGGCAAGCTTTGCGGGAACATCACCGTTCGCTATTCTCAGGGCAAGTCCCTCGGCAATCGCCGTTTTACCTACGCCCGGCTCGCCTATAAGGCAGGGATTGTTCTTTGAGCGGCGGCAAAGAATCTGGATAACTCTGTAAATCTCATTGTCTCTGCCGATTATCCTGTCTATCTTACCCTCCCTTGCCTTTTGGGTGAGGTTGGTGCAGTAAAGAGGAAGATACTTGCGTTTCTTCGATTTCTTTTCGCCCTTTTTCCTGCTTTTTGAGTTGTCCTTTACTTCCGTATCGGGAACATCGGTATAATCACCGTTCGACTCGTCCTTCATCAATCCCTGCATAAAGGGGAAGGTCGGCGTACCGCCCGGCTCAAAGCCCTCGCCGTCGTCGCCCATACCCATCATTGCGCCGAACTGCTCGCTCATAGCCTCATAGTCGTCCTCGGTTATTCCCATATTTTCCATCATCTGCTTTATCGGGCCCTGCGACTCCATGGCGCATTTCAGGCAAAGTCCCTCCTGGTGGGAGCTTTTATCGCCGTCCATTCTCGTCATAAAAATCACAGCCGGTCTGATTCCGCATTTGCTGCACATAATTTGCTTCATGTTTTTCTCCTGTTATTTGCTGAAAAATTTTGTTTTAAACTGCTTGTAAACTCCGGGGAGGTAGCTGACAAACGCAACGACCGTCAACAGGGCCGAAATTGCGACAAGCACCACAAGCAATGTGTCCGGGATCGTCCAAAGGTAATTGAACGCTCCTACATCGGGTGCAAAGGCAAACAGCGCAATCATTACAAAATAGAAAACGAAGGTCGCTGCCTTGCCGTATATTTCCGCCGCACTCGGTCTGAGACCTATGGCTATCATAATTCCTCCGAAGAGAACCATAACAAACTCTTTAATAATAAAAACAAGGAAGATCCAGCTGAACGTTTTGATAAGCGACTCCGAGCTGCTGCTGAATTTGATATAGAGCAGAACGGCGATTGTAATCTGCGTCAGCTTATCCGCAACGGGATCAAGCACCTTGCCGAGATCGCTGATCTGATTAAAGCGTCTTGCGATTTTTCCGTCAAGGAAATCGGAAAGTCCCGAAAGAGCAAGCACAAATACTGCCCATATGACATTGTTTTTTATTCCGTCATTAAGAAAGAGATATGCAAAGATCGGAACCATAATTATTCTTGCAAAGGAGAGCCAGTTTGGAACGGTATTCCAATTTTTGAACAGATCTTTAAACATTTTATTTTCCTCCAAATTCGTTGAACATCTTAATATTTTCGGCAATCTTATCGTTGGAAAGGACTGCCTGAACAATAGCCGATGAGTCTATCGCGTTTACATATTTCGCATTATACACCACATGGGAGGATATTTGCAAGCCTACGCTCAAGACAATTACTGCCACTAAGCTGCATCCGAGTCCCAAAAGCGCTCCAAGCAGCTTGTTTGCCTGTTTGATAACGGGCAGCTTATTCAGCGACTTGAGCAGATAAATAATCCATGTGAAAAGAATACGCACCGCTATGTAAATCAGCACGAATACTATCAGCTTTGCAAGATAGCGTTCCGCAGTGCCGAAAAGCTTCGTGTTGCTGTATATCCAGTCCGTAACCGTTCCGCAAAGAACTCTCGCCGCCACAAGAGCGACTATGTAAGATCCGAATTTAAAAACCGTCTCCACCAAGCCCTGACGGTAGTATCTCACCGTTATCAGGACAACAAGAGCCGCTAAAATAATATCAACAATATGCTCCTGTATCATTTTGACGCCTGCCTTTCGTCCGTAGTACCCCTTGTTTTATAGCTTTTAATGTTTACCGATGTCAGCACATAGGTTCTTCCGCCGTCAACCGTAACCCTCTGCGGCTCTCCTGTGAAGTAGATCGTTCCGACCTGCTTGCCCCTCTTGTTATAGGTTCTGACCTCGCTGTCAAAGAGAACGGCAACATACTTTCCGTCGGTATCAACCCATTGGACTTCCTTATCAAAATCAACAGTAAATTTCTCCTTGTTGCCGTTGGTGTAAAACGTGAGTGATGAAAGCGACGAGCTGCCGTACTTTGAAAGAACGAGCGCACTCGAGCCGTTCTGCGCCACACAGTATTTACTGAGCTTATCGGAGCCGAAGCTGAAATCGTCCTGTCTGTCGGTATTGTTTTTGATATACGATTTAAGATTGTCGCCCATTGCAACAATATTGTTGCCCTTGATATAATTCACCCTGAGAAGCGTTGTGCCGGCATAATCAAAGCAGGCGGCATATTCCTCGGGCTTGCTTAAATTGAAAACGTAAAGCCTTGATGACATTTCACCGTTTTCCGCTTTAAGCACGGCAACGGCGGCAAACTTTCCGTTTGGTGAAAGATCAATATCAATTACTCTTTCATCGGTAAAGCTCCACGAAAATTTCTCCTTACCGTTCTTCGAGTAAACCTTGAGCTCTGACTGTGCGTTATCGCCGTATACCGCAACGGCATAGTTGCCCTTAGAGCCTATCGCCGCCGCCATAATATTTGTTTCAAGCTTTTCCTCCCGGAGGATTTCTGCGCCGTTCTGCACCCTGAATTTGCCCGATACCAAGTCGTAGACAATCATCTTAGAGCCTTTTATTTTCATAACAGGCTCGGTATAGGTGTGAGATTCAGGCATGATCTCCTTTGCCGATGAGGTCAGCACCGTTGTTTTGTCATCGAGCAACAGAGTCAGATTAGACTTGCTGACCGTTATATTCCTGACCGAATCTGCGCTGATCGAATACGGATATCCGTCACCTCTGCCGAGACTCATAAAGTAAGCCTTGACATCGGAAGTGAAGGTTGCGATCGTCATATTGCCCAGCTTTTCAGCCGCAGTCATTACTATGAGAATAACAACGGCAACAGCGAGACAGACGGTCAGTATCTTCCTCGCCCGTGCGCTGACGGAAAACTTTTTCTTTTTCACATTCTCGTTGCTTTTCAACCTTCTGCCTCCCCGTAGCTGACGGCGTCAAGGTACAGTCCTTGCGCAGGAGCGGTTCTGCCTGCCTTTTCTCTGTCCATACCTTCTATTATAGCTGTCAGTGTGTCTTTTTCAATTCTTTTTTCTGAAATTTCTATTAACGAGCCGACCATTATTCTCACCATATGGTAAAGAAAACCGCTGCCCTCAACATAAAAATCCACCTCGTCTCCGTTTCTGACAACGGAGCACAAATAAATCGTCCTGACCGTGTCCTCAACGCTGCTGCCCGACGAGCAAAAGGCGGCAAAATCATATGTGCCGACAAACTGCTGAGCCTGAGCGTTAAGAAAATCGGCATCAAGCCTTTTCTTATAGTGCCACGCATAGTCCTTCAAAAAAGGATTTTTTTGCGGACTGTTCCATATTCTGTAAAGATACCGCTTCTTTTTGCAATCATATCTCGGATGAAAGCCGAGCGGCATTTCCTCACAGCTTTTCACAGCAATCGAGTCGGGCAAAACCGCATTAAGCGCACCGACAAGACGGTAACAGTCCATGTCGCTTTCCGTCCTCAGCGTACAGCAAAAATCATTTGCGTGAACTCCCGTGTCCGTCCGGCTGCAGCCTGTGATACTGTCACGGGATCTGAGAATTGTCTGAACGGCGTCCTGCAAGCATTCCTGAACGGTTATGCCGTTGGGCTGAACCTGCCAGCCGTGGAAGTCCGTTCCGTCATACATCAGGCGAAGCGCAAGATTTCTCATTTGGCAAGCACCGCCTTAAAATAGATGTTGAGAAGAATTATTCCTGCAAAGTAAACAAGCGTTGCCGCCAGCCAAACGAAATCCATAGGACAGAGCTTCATCTGCTTCATTCTCGTTCTGCCCGGGCCTCCCGTGTAACAGCGGCAGTCCATTGCGTCTGCAAGCTCATAGGCTCGCCTTATCGACGAAACAAAAAGCGGCACAATGACGGGAACAAGAGCCTTTATCCTCTGCATAAAGCTTCCGTTGTCAAGGTCTGCTCCCCTCGCCTTCTGTGCGTTTGTTATCCTGTCGATCTCGTCAATGAGAGTAGGGATAAAGCGCAGAGCAAGCGTCATCATCATCGCAAGGGTTGATACGGGAATCTTAAACACCTTGAGCGGAGAAAAAAGCTTTTCGAGTGAATCCGTCAGAACTGTCGGCGTTGTCGTATAAGTCAGAAGCGAGCTGACCACAACAAGGCAAACGATCCTTACCGCCATAAAAAGAGCAGTAAAAAGTCCGTTTGACGTGATATGAATAAAATGCCAGTTGACAAGCTCCGTGCCGCCCCGTATATAGAATATGTTCAGCACCGAGGTGAACAGAACTATAATAACGATCGGTTTCAGGCTTTTGGCAACCATTTTGACAGGTACCTTTGAAATTATATTAACTATCAACGTGAAAAGCACCATAAGGCCGAGAGCCTCGAAGCTTTTACACATAAAAATCGAAACAATAAACACAACTGTCAGGATTATCTTCATCCTTGCGTCCATTCTGTGGAGCGGAGAATCAACGTTATAATACTGACCTATCGTGATATCCTTTAACAATGGCTTTGCACCTCCTTGTGCATGGGGATCATTTTGTGAGAACCTCGACCGCCCTGTCTACGGTATAGACGGGGCCGAAATCATAACCCTTTTGTCTGAGGATCTCAAAGACCTTTGAAATCTGCGGAATATTCAGACCTATTTCACGAAGTCTTTCCGCCTGAGAATAGACCTCATCGACCGTTCCGTACATCTCAAGTCTTGCATTGTTCATTACGGCGACCTTAGTCGCAATTTTTGCAACGTCCTCCATACTGTGAGAAACAAGCAAAACCGTACTTCCCGTTTTTTCACGGTAATTTTTAATCAAATCAAGTATCGTATCTCTGCCGATCGGATCAAGTCCCGCCGTCGGCTCGTCAAGAATCAAGACCTTTGGCTGCATGGCGATAACACCTGCGATTGCGGCACGTCTTTTTTCGCCGCCCGAAAGATCAAACGGCGATTTTTCCAGCAGTTCTTTTTTCAGTCCGACATATTCCGCCGCCGTAAGAACTCTTTTGTTTATCTCATCTTCGGAAAGCTTCATATTTTTGGGGCCGAAAGCGATGTCCTTATACACCGTTTCCTCAAAAAGCTGATATTCGGGATACTGGAAGCAAAGTCCAACCTTGAAGCGAGCCTCTCTTGTCGCCTTTTTATCCGACCAGATATCTGTACCGTCAACGAAAACCTTTCCGCTGTTCGGCTTTAGAATACCGTTGAAATGCTGAACGAGGGTGCTTTTTCCGGAGCCTGTGTGTCCGATAACTCCGACAAGCTCGCCCTCTTCGATATCAATATTTATATTGTCAATAGCCTTTGACTGTCCCGGCATTCCCTCGTTATAAAGGTGGGTAACGCCCTGCATTGAAAGTATCGGCATCACTTCTTCACCTCCAAAAGCTTCAGAACGGCCTCGGCACATTCGTTTTCGTCAAGTATATCGTCGGGGAGCTTCATTCCCCTTTTTCTGAGCCTGTATACAAGCTCGGTCGCCTGCGGAACATCAAGTCCCAGAGCCTTTATTTTTTCGACATTTTTGAACACCTGCTTAGGCGTTGAGTCCAGAGCAATACAGCCGTCGTCCATAACCACAACTCTGTCCGCCTTGACAGCCTCGTCCATAAAGTGTGTGATCAGGATAACGGTTATTCCGAATTCCTTATTGAGCTTCATTACGGTGTCGATGACCTCTTTCCTGCCCTGCGGATCAAGCATGGCGGTAGGCTCGTCCATAACGATGCACTTTGTGTTCATTGCGATAACGCCTGCGATTGCAACCCTCTGCTTCTGTCCTCCCGAAAGTCGGTGAGGCTCTCGCTTGCGGAACTCATACATTCCGACAGCTTTAAGGGCGGTGTCAACAGCTTTTCTGATCTCGGAAGGCTCAACGCCCAAATTTTCGGGGCCGAAAGCGACGTCGTCCTCAACAATGGTAGCAACGATCTGATTGTCGGGATTTTGAAAAACCATACCGACATTCCTGCGGATATCAACGGTCTTGTCCTCGTCGGCGGTGTCCATACCTGCAACAGTTACCTTGCCCTTTGTCGGAACAAGAATACCGTTGACAAGCTTCGCAACCGTGGATTTTCCGCAGCCGTTGTGACCGAGAATTGCCATAAACTGTCCCTCGGGAACGGCAAGGCTGAAATCGTTCACCGCCCTGATCGGTTGTTCCTCCTCGGAATCGTAGGCAAACGAAACATTATCGAATTTTATAAAGGTATCGCTCATTTTCTGTGTTTCTCCGAATTACTTTTTCTTCCAGATTGCCGAGGCACCGCACGGCAAAACCATTCCCGTCCGTGTGACGGGCAAGCCTATTTCACTTCCCGTAACCTCGCCGCCGAACTTCGGCACAACGAGCGCTCCGAGAATATATTGCATAACAGCGGGAGAAAGCCCCGTTGTATATGAATTGATAAGCACCATAAGCGGATCGTCCGAAAGCACCTTTGTGCAAAGCTCGACGAAGCTGTAAACCTCGTCCTCAAGCTTCCAGACCTCGCCGCCCGGACCTCTGCCGTATGACGGAGGATCCATAATTATAATATCGTATTTATTGCCCCTGCGTATTTCACGCTGAACAAATTTTATACAGTCGTCAACTATCCAGCGGACAGGTCTGTCCGCAACCGAGGAAGCCGCCGCATTTTCCTTTGCCCATGCAACCATTCCCTTTGAAGCGTCAACGTGAACGACCTGCGCCCCTGCCTTCAGACAGGCGACCGTCGCCCCTCCCGTGTAGGAAAAGAGGTTGAGCACTCTGACCGGTCTGCCGGCTTTTTTTATAAGCTCCGCCGTATAATCCCAGTTGACCGCCTGCTCGGGGAAAATTCCCGTGTGCTTGAAGCCCATAGTTTTAACGTTCAGGCTAAGCTCTTTATATTTGATACGCCACGAATCGGGAGTTTTTCTGAGTACCTCCCAATGACCTCCGCCCGTTGAAGAACGGAGGTATCGGGCGTTTGCGTTCTTCCACATCGGATGCTTTTTCGGCGTTTTCCAAATCACCTGAGGGTCGGGACGGATAAGGATAATATCGCCCCAGCGTTCAAGTCTTTCCCCGTCGGAGCAATCCAGCAATTCATAATCCTTCCAGCCGTCGGCAACTCTCATTGTAACATCCTCCGTTTAAATAAGTCTTTCCTTAACTACCTCAGCGATATCCTCGGCAAGGCTCTGTATCTTGTCCTTGTCCTTGCCCTCAAGCATAACTCTGACAAGAGGCTCCGTTCCAGAAACACGAACAAGCACCCTGCCCGATTCGCCAAGCTCCTTTTCTGCGCTCTCGATAGCTTTCTTTATCTCCTCGTCCTTGTCGTAACGTGCCTTGCCCATCTGAGAAACTCTGACGTTGATAAGCACCTGAGGAAATACCTCCATCTCTGCGGCAAGCTCGGAGAGCTTTTTGCCCGTTCTCTTCATTACGGCAAGGAGCTGTAAAGCTGTGAGCTGTCCGTCACCCGTTGAAGCGAAGTCGAAGAAAATAACGTGACCCGACTGTTCTCCGCCGATCTTGAAGTTGTTTTCCTTCATATTTTCAAGAACGTATCTGTCGCCTACCTTGGTGATCTCGGTCTTGATACCGTTTTTCTTGCAGAACTCGAAGAAGCCCATATTGCTC
Organism: Clostridiaceae bacterium; assembly: GCA_016292785.1. Taxonomy (GTDB): domain Bacteria; phylum Bacillota; class Clostridia; order Oscillospirales; family Acutalibacteraceae; genus CAG-488. The sequence continues at coordinate 20,037 of JAEDFL010000025.1, forward strand.
ATTACGGTAACAACTGCCGTATCGTCCGTCAGAACTCCCCTCTGCTTCATATCCTTGGCGCAGATCGCAATAATCTTGTCGCCGTCAACAACCTCACCGTTTTCATCGACCGCCAACATTCTGTCAGCGTCACCGTCGAAAGCGAAGCCGACGTCACAGCCGTATTCTCTGACATATCTCTGAAGTCCGTCAAGGTGAGTTGAACCGCACTTTCTGTTGATATTGATGCCGTTCGGCATAGAGGACTTGATGTGGCAGTCAACTCCAAGCTCCGTGAAAAGGTCGGGAGCGGTAACGCTTGCCGCACCGTTGGCGCAGTCAAGTGCAACCTTGTAGCCGGAAAAATCAACGTCCTCAACCGTTGAAATGAGGTGACGGGTATAGTCGAAGGTCGGCATCTCGGAGCTTCTTATTCTGCCGATGTCCGCACCGATCTTCACGGGAGGCTGAGTAACTCCGTCAAGAATGATAGCCTCGATCTTTTCCTCCAGCTCATCCGGAAGCTTGTAGCCGTCCGCCTGAAAAATCTTGATTCCGTTATATTCGCAGGGATTGTGCGAAGCGGTTATCATCACCGCCGCATCATATTCATATTTCTTGACAAGGAAAGCAACCGCAGGCGTGGGAAGCACACCGAGCTGCATTACGTCCGCACCGACCGAGCAAAGACCTGCCGTGATTGCAGAGCAAAGCATATTTGAGGAAATTCTTGTATCCATTCCGATCATAACTCTCGGACGTTTCTTGTTCTCGTCTATTAGAACCATTGCCGCCGCACGGCCTATCTGCATAGCAAGCTCGCAGGTGAGTTCAGAGTTTGCAACGCCTCTTGCGCCGTCTGTTCCGAATAATCTGCCCATAAAATAACCTCCGAATCATAATTCAAATTTTTGCTGTTCCGCCAGCGGAACGGGATTGTTATTTGCGCCGCTCTGTTCAGGCATCGGCATGCCCAGATGGGCAAAGCCGGCAGGAGTAACCATACGTCCTCTCGGAGTTCTTGAAAGAAATCCGATCTGCATCAGAAACGGTTCATAAACATCTTCAATGGTGATAGCTTCTTCACCGATAGCGGCGGCGATAGTTTCCAATCCGACAGGACCTCCGTTGTAGTTCTTTATCATCGCCGTCAGAAGCAGTCTGTCGATTGAATCAAGACCGAGCGGATCGACCTCAAGCCTGTTCAGAGCAAGGTCGGCGTTTTCATCGGTGACAACGCCGTTGCCGAGCACCTGAGCAAAATCACGCACACGCTTGAGAAGCCTGTTTGCAATTCTCGGCGTTCCTCTCGAGCGTGAGGCAATTTGATATGCCCCGCCGTCGGTTATCTCAATATTAAGTATTCCTGCGCTTCTTTTAACAATGCTTCCCAGCTCCTCGGGAGAGTAAAGCTCCAGCCTTGCAATTACGCCGAAACGATCTCGGAGAGGTGCGCTGAGCTGTCCCGCCCTCGTCGTAGCTCCGACAAGGGTAAACCTCGGCAAATCAATTCTGATGCTCCTTGCGGACGGTCCCTGACCGATGATAATATCAAGGGCGTTGTCCTCCATCGCAGGATAAAGCACCTCCTCGACGCTTCTGTTCATACGGTGAATTTCGTCGATAAACAGCACGTCGCCCTCGCTGAGATTTGTCAGCAAAGCGGCAAGATCCTTCGGCTTCTCGATCGCAGGACCCGAAGTCACACGGAAATTAACGCCCATTTCATTTGCGATAATGCCTGCAAGCGTCGTCTTTCCGAGACCGGGAGGGCCGTAAAGAAGCACATGATCCAGCGGCTCGTTTCTCTTTTTCGCCGCTTCTATATATATTGACAAGTTTTCCTTAACCTTGGTCTGACCGATGTAGTCGTTCATCGTCCTCGGACGAAGCTGAAACTCAACATCGCTGTCGTTATCCATATATTCCGGGGCGACTATCCGGTTTTCAAAATCCATATCATCCATGTCCGCCCCTCCTTATATAAGTGATTTGAGAGCCTGTCGGATAAGCTCCTCAACAGGCATATTGCTGTCAAGCTTTCTGAGTGCGACCGCCGCTTCCGATCGGCTGTAGCCGAGCTGAACAAGGGCTTCAATCGCTTCGCTGACATTCTCCGCTCCCGATGTCATCTGAACGGCTCCTACTACCTCGGACTGTTCCTCGGTCAGCTCTGCCGTGAATTTATTCTTCAATTCAAGTATTATTCGCTGAGCGATCTTTGCGCCGACTCCCTGCGCCTTGGTTATCGCCTTGGCGTCTCCCGAGGCTATGCTCAAAGCCAGTTTGTCGGGCGTGAGTACGGAAAGGATTGCAAGAGCCGCCTTGGGACCTACTCCCGAAACCGTAATAAGCTGACGGAAGGCGTCAAGCTCGTTCGGCGTTGAAAAGCCGTAAAGCTCCATAGCGTCCTCACGAACGTTGAGATAAGTATAAACCGTCGTTTCGGTATTGAGAGCAACGTTTTTCAGCGTGTTCATCGTGGAGAAGCAGAAAAACGCAATTCCGCCGCACTGAACGGCAAGTCCGTTCTGATCAAGGGCAACTACCTTGCCCGTAAGTGAATATATCATCGTTTTTCCGCCTTTCGTTTAATAATATTTTCTAAGCTTGCCGACGAGTGATCCGCTTGTGTGAGCGTGGCATATCGCCATAGCGAGTGCGTCCGCAGTATCGTCGGGCTTAGGTATTTCGTCAAATTTCAGCATTATCCGCATCATTTCCTGAACCTGCTTTTTTTCGGCTCGACCGTAGCCAACAACGCTCTGTTTAACCTGAAGCGGAGTGTATTCGGCAATTTCAAGAGAGTGGAGCTGAGCCGTCAGGACGATAACTCCCCTCGCCTGCGCCACATCAATTACCGTCTTTGCGTTGGTATTGTAAAACAGCTTCTCGATCGCCATAACATCGGGCTTGTATTTCGTCATTATCAGGTCAAGCTCACGGTAAATCAGCTCAAGCCTCTGATTGAACGGAGTGCCTGCCTTGGTGGTTATTGCTCCGTAGCCGAGCACCTTGAAATGATTGTTGCTGTAATCAAGCACGCCCCAACCGACGATCGCATAGCCGGGATCAATTCCTAAAATAATCATTTTCGGTTTACTCCGTTATTTCTTTTCATCTCTTTCACGAATTACCATCTTAGTCGGCGTTCCCTCAAGTCCGAAAACCTCACGGATCTGATTGTCGATATACCGCTGATAGCTGTAATGGAACAGATCCTTGCGGTTGACAAAGCAAACGAAGGTAGGCGGTCTTGTGGAAGCCTGAGTAATATAGTATATTTTAAGTCTTTTGCCTTTATCCGTCGGAGGCTGTACCCTTGCGGTCGACTCGGCAAGAATATCATTGAGCTTGCCCGTTGAAATCCTCATAGCATTCTGAGTGTCAACGAACTTGATAAGCTCGAACAGTCTGTCAAGCCTCTGTCCCGTCTTGGCAGAAATAAAGATGATCGGAGCGTAGGACATAAACGAGAAATCGTTCATCAGCTTTTTGCGGTAGCTGTCCATGGTCTTGCCGTCCTTTTCGACTGCGTCCCACTTGTTGACCGCAATAATGCAAGCCTTGCCGAGATCGTGTGCGATTCCTGCGACCTTGGAGTCCTGCTCGGTGAAGCCCTCCTGAGCGTCGATCATAATAACGCAGACCGTCGCCCTTTCGACAGCCATTCTCGCCCTGAGAACGCTGTATTTTTCAATCGCTTCCTCAACCTTGCTCTTGCGGCGGATACCTGCCGTGTCGATAAAGACAAACTTACCGTGCTCATTTTCAATAAGCGTATCCGTTGCATCTCTCGTCGTACCTGCGATATTGGAAACAATAACTCTTTCTTCACCTGCAATGGCATTTATCAGAGATGATTTGCCGACATTCGGCTTGCCGATAACGGCTACCTTGATTCTGTCGTCCTCATCGTTTTCTTCCTCCTCCTCGGGGAAGTATTTGATTACCTCGTCAAGAAGATCTCCCGTGCCGTGACCGTGAACGGCAGACACCCTGACAGGCTCTCCGAGACAGAGATTGTAAAATTCGTAAAATTCAAGCGGCGGCTCGCCGACCGTATCGCACTTGTTTACGCAAAGCACGATCGGTTTACCGCTTTTCAACAGCATGGAGGCAACCTCCTGATCCGTAGCAACCACGCCTGTCCTCATATCGGTAACAAAAATTATAACATCTGCGCTTTCAATGGCGATCTGAGCCTGACGGCGCATCTGGGAAAGAATAACATCGTCCGAATCCGGCTCAATTCCGCCTGTATCGACTAAGAGAAAATTATGGTTGAGCCATTCACAGTCGCCGTAAATCCTGTCACGGGTAACGCCGGGCGTGTCGTCAACGATAGAAAGCCGCTGACCGACAAGCTTGTTGAAAAGAGTCGATTTGCCCACGTTAGGTCTGCCGACGACCGCAACTATCGGTCTTGCCATATTATCCCTCCTGTTCTCCTAAAATTTTATCAAGCATTTCAAATCCGTCGTTTTCGACGGGAGTAACTTTAACATTCAGCTTTTGCGAAAGCTCCTCCACCGACATATCGTCAAGGAAGATATCCCGTTCATTCCTTAGCGAAACCGCAGGAATCAGCAATTCGTCATAAAGGCTTGTGCCTTCAAGACCTGCGGCAATATCTCCGCCTGTCAGAAGTCCTGCAACGGTTATCCGCTCACCGAAAAGCCTGTTGGGTATCTTCACGACCTCAATATGGATGTTCGCAACCTTTTTTTCAACAGTCTTTGCAATGTATTCTATCAGCCTGAAGGCGGCGGCACCCGTTGCCATTGTTATGCGGCGGTCTTTTTTGAGAGTATAGCCGTCGGGAATTTTCAGGATCGCTTCGTCAAATTCACTTTTCAGCAAAGTCCAAAGACCGACGCCGTTTTCAAGCTGGGCAAACTCGCCGTATCGGCTGTATTCCGGCATCGGAAGATCGGCGCTGAGATAGAACTCATCGGCGGCAAAAGCTATATTCATATTATTATAACACATAAATTGAGAATTGTAACTATCAATTCTCGAAATTACGTCTAAAGATTGTTCTTTTGTAAAAGGATTAAGTCCCGTCAGACCGTCACGGTAGCAGGTAAGTCCCACGGGAACGGCGGCAATGCTCTGCACCGACGGGTAAAGCTTGCCCAGCTCCTCAAGGGAATAGGTCAGCTCGTCGCCGTCATTATAGCCGGGACAAAGCACAAGCTGGGTATTTATCTTGATACCTGCGTCGGCAAGCCTTTTTACATATTCAAGCACCTTGCCGGCACGCTTGTTACCCATCATTTTAACCCTCAGCTCGGGATTCATCGTGTGAACGGAGATGTTGACGGGGCTGATGTGCATTTCAATAATCCTGTCAATATCCCTGTCAAAAAGATTTGTCAAGGTAATATAGTTTCCGAAAAGGAAAGACATTCGGGAATCGTCGTCCTTGAAATACAGGCTTTCACGAAGTCCTTTCGGGAGCTGGTCAATAAAGCAGAAAATGCAGTTGTTGGCACATCTTCTCTGCTTATCCATAAGATAGGTTTCAAATTCAAGTCCTGTTTCGCCGTCCTTCAGCCTGAGCGAAACAGTCCGTCTTTTGCCGTTCGGCTTTTCAATTACAAGCTCAGTTTCTTCGTCAAGGTAGAACTGATAATCCAAAACATCACGGATTTCATGACCGTTAACGCTTATCAGCTTGTCTCCGGCCTTAATAAAATGATGCGCCGCAGGCGAACGGCGTTGAACAGATGAAATTTTAACAGCCATAATAACCCTCCCTTTGGTTTATTTTGCTCCTGAGCCGAGCGGTTTAATATTAAAAGTTAAATATTTTAAAGCGTTATACACTTCAAAGCTCTCGCCGCCAATATGTGTATATTGGCAAGGAAGCTTTGGGCTGTATAACAGAAAAAGATCCGTTTTCACTTTTTGACGAGATATTTTTTCGTTAGAGCGTTCGGGGGTTCGAAGCCAATATGTGTATATTGGCAAGGGTGCTTTGGACGCTATAACGGAAAAAGATCCGTTTTCACTTTTTGACGAGAGATTTTTTCGTTAGAGCGTTCGGGGGTTCGAAGCCAATATGTGTATATTGGCGAGAATCCCTCCGTACGCTATAACGGAAAAAGATCCGTCAAAAAAAGTCAAAAAGGCAGAGAACGGACTGTAACGGTCCAATCTCTACCTTCTCCGTTTCATTGAAAAGACTTATGCGTCCTTCTTGACAACCAGCTTGCCGTTGTAGTAACCGCATGCCGGGCATACTCTGTGAGCTCTCTTGTACTCACCGCACTGTGAACACTTTACAAGTGCAGGTGCTTCCATCTTCCAAACGTTTGAACGTCTCTTGTCTCTTCTCGCCTTAGAAACTCTTCTCTTCGGTACTGCCATTCTGAGCGCCTCCTTAATGCTGAATAATAATTCTTACTGATCTTCCTGTGTGAGCTGTAAAAGTGCGTCCCATCTGGGATCGTATTCCTTTTTGCAGTCGCACGGACCGTCATTTAAATCTTTGCCGCAACGGGGACAGATCCCGAGGCAGTCATCCCTGCACAACACCTTGGTAGGCAGGCTCAGGAGGATATCCTCCCGCACCAACGGTTCGGCATCGTATCGAAGCGAATCGACAACAATAAATTCGTCGTTATCCTCGTCGTTCAGCTCCGTGACAAGCACATGCTCGATCGGTGTTGAAAAGGTGCGGTCAAAGGAAGCCGCACATCTGTCACAGGTGAGATCGAGAGTAAACTCAGCTTTAGCCTTGATGCTGACAATACCAGTTGAGTTCCTTATCTCCCCCGTAACGTGAACGGGCGAACGAAAAGGTTTCCCACCGTAGATATCACAGTCGCTCATATCAACTGTAAAATCCAGCGGCAGTGCCGTGCCCTCGTTATTAAAGACAGGCTCAAGCTCAACAAAATACATAAATACTCTTCACCTCAAATGTCATGCACCAAACATTATATAGTGAAATTCTTCGTTTGTCAATAACTAAAAACACAAATTCCGATTCATTTTCCAAAAAAATCGAACTATTTAAGAATCAATAATCGTTTTCCTGCCTTCTGACGAGAACCTGAATCATCTCATCAATAAGGCTGAGATTTTCGTCGCTGCAAAGCTTCAGATTCTCAATAAGCTTCTGAGGAACATCTGAGGTTCTTACCGTTCCGAGCAGGAAATAATCGGGTGAAGTGTTGAGAGAAATACAAAGTGTTGCAAAGGTCTCCAGGCTGGGAATAGACCAGCCTCTTTCGATACTTGAAAGATAATTGTTTGATAAGCCCGCCTTTTCCGCAAGCTCAAATTGTTTGAGTCCAAGCTCACGTCTGCGCTGAGCAAGTCTTGAACCGAGAAGTTTAAAATCAATATTCATGTAAATCACCTCAGGACAATAATAACTTTATTCACCAAAATTGTATACACTTTTATAATGATATTATTATTTGCAATTTAATTTTAATCCATAAATATGTATTTTTTATTAACTACTTGCTTTTTTGAGATTTTTTACATTTTAAAACATTTCTGCATTTTTTCTAAACGTTTTTGCATTGTTTATTGCAATTCTCCAATCTGAATGTTAAAATTTTATAAGGAGATCCGTATCTTTTGCCGGGGAAAGTTAAATATATTTTTCAAAAATGACTCCCCCAAGGATCATTTTAAATAATGTATATACACTCAGGGTTTTGGGTTCCTGCCAACCGACCGCAATTATCGTTTTGGCTCCTTGATTTATCCGACCGATAATGTATATGCTTATTAAAAAAGAAGCAGTTGTTTTAACGCAGCTGCTTCTTCTTTATTATTCAAAAATAAACCTCATTTTATCCGTTTCGATTTCAACAAGACTTCCGTCATCTTTATTTGATACGGCGTCACAGGATATTTCCGAGGTACGGTATTTCAACCGATACTTGCCTGAGTTCAGGACAGCCGACTCCGGCACAGTGTAGCACACGGTTTTCAGAATTTCGTAAAGCTCCATAAACGGACAAAAACTTTTCGCCTGCTCAACCGTGTAGTTAAGCTTCATACCGCCATAGGAAACCGTACAACCGCTGTCGTCCTCGGTAAGTGTAACTCCCTCAAGCGGTGACAGCATATTCACGCTCATTACTCCCGTGTCGCTGTACTTCACCAGAGCCGAATAATCCGTTCCGTTATAGCTCACGCTGACCTTGCAGTCGGGTCTGAGAGGAGTTACCGCCTCTTTATTCACTTTCTTTCCGCACGAGGGCAGAATTACTAAAACCGCAGTCAGCAGTAAAACAAGGCTCTTTTTCAAAATTTGCTCCGATTATTCAAAATTTGAAAGAACCTCTGCCAGCTCGCCGATCATCTTTGTCGGAGTAACGCCGTGCATCGAATATTTTTTCCGGACATTATCTCCGCAAAGTCCGTGCACATACACGCCGGCAATCGTTGCGGACTGCAAGCTCATAGACTGACAAACAAAAGAGGAAATTATACCTGCCAAAACATCACCCGAACCGCCGGTTGCCATTCCCGCATTACCGGTGCGGTTTATGTACACACTGCCGGACGGACCTGCAACAACGGTATTTGATCCCTTGAGAACAAGCACACAGCCGTATTCCGTTGCAAAATTCCTTGCGACCGATATCCTGTTATTCTGAATCTCGGCAATGCTGAGTCCGGTCAGTCTCGCCATTTCTCCCGGATGAGGAGTCAGTATCAGCGGAGCAGAGGTTTCTTTCAATATATTTATATTAACCGAAACCGCATTTATTCCGTCCGCATCAAGAATGATAGGTTTTTTGACATTCAGCAGTATTTCTCTGACGAGCCTCACCGTGTCCTCGCACAGTCCGAGACCGCAGCCGAGAAGCACCGCCGTGGATTTTTCGGCAAGATCAATTATGTGTTGTATATTGTCCGCCATGAGGAAGCCGTCCCTTGTTGACGTCATCGGATCCATCAGAGGTTCTGTCAGCTTTGAGGCTATTGCGGAATAAGCTGAGTCAGGGAACACGCAGTCAACAATTCCCACTCCGCTCTCAACCGCCGCCTGTGCCGCCATAACAGCCGCACCCTGCATATTCCGGCTGCCCGCAACGCTCAGCAGTCTGCCGTAATCGCCCTTGTTTGTCACGGGATCTCTCGGCTTGAAAAAGCGTTTAATCTCATTGTGCTCGGCTGAGACAATAACATCCGAGCCAACTGCCTCATAGCATTTTTCGTCAATTCCAATGTCGATAAGCGACACTATGCCGCACTGATCCGACGCAGGCTTGAGAATATGCACAGGCTTATAGCAGGTTATTGCAAGGGTATAATCTGCCTTAAAAAAGTCAGATTTGATATCGCCGCTGTTGCCCTCAAGTCCGCTCGGAATGTCAACGGCAAATTTCTTCGCCCTCGACTTGGAAATATCGGCAAAGAATTTTGCAACCGTTTCGTTGATCTGACCGTGAAAGCCTATTCCGAAAACGCAGTCAACCACAGCTGCCGCACTCATACACGCCGAGACACAGGCATCGTAGTTCTGGCTGAGATCGGATACAAGCACGGGCTTGTCTTCAAGAGCGGCATACATAATCTTCGACTCATATGCCGTCGGATATCCGCTCGTCAAGACAAGGCGGACTCCGTAGCCCTTGTCGCAGAGATTTTTTGCTATAACGAAGCCGTCTCCGCCGTTTTTGCCCGAACCGCAAAGCACGGCTACGGTCTTTGTCGCAGAGTTGACGCCGACTATCGCCGAATGAATTTTTTCGGCGCAGGCATTTCCTGCGTTCTCCATCATCTGAACATATGAAAGTCCGTTGACGTCCGCATTTTCTTCAATAACTCGCATCTGTTCGCAGGTGTAAATGAGCATAATGAGTCTCCTTTTACCGTTTTGTAGGAATCGTTTTTCCGAATCGTGTAATGACCTGTCCCCTCGCCGACTTGAATAAGGGGAAGCCTTGCATAGTTTCATCAAATTTTAAAGTTTTACCGTCTGAAGTCT
>JAEDFL010000069.1 GCA_016292785.1 Clostridiaceae bacterium
AGCGTGCCGTTTTCAAACTCACGCTTAAACCATACGTCCTTAACTTCAAATTCACGGGAATTGAGATATGACAAAATACCTGCGCTCTCGTCGAACATAAAAACAAGCTTGTAGGAATACAGACATTGCTTTCGGTAGCCGAAATCCTTGTTCAGCTTGTTTGTACCGTACTTTCCGTCACCGAGCAGAGGGTGTCCGATTGAGGCAAAATGCGCCCTGATCTGGTGCGTTCTGCCTGTCATCAGCTCGACCTCGACAAGGCTTAACTGCTTGTCGTAATCCCGTCCGAGCGTTTTATACTTCGTGCGTATCTCCTTAGCTCCCTCGGCAGGGTGCTTCAGAATTTTTACCGTGTTTTTATTCTCGTCTTTCAGCAGGTAACCCTCAAGCAAGCCGTTGTCACGCTCCATTATGCCGTGGCATATGCAGAGATAGAATTTCTTCAGATTTGTCCTCTGCTTCATCTGTGCGTTCATAATTCTGAGACTCTCGGCATTCTTGGCGGCGATAACTATTCCGCCCGTGTTCCTGTCGATCCTGTTGACGAGCGCAGGAGTAAAGGAATTTTCTTCATCGGGCTTGTACTCGCCCTTTTCGTAAAGGTATTTCTTTATCCTCGTTATCAGCGTATCGACATACTCCCTGTCGTCGGGGTGGCAGAGAAGTCCTGCCTTTTTGTCAAGGAGCATGATGTTCTCGTCCTCATAGAGAATATCGAGCCTGCTCGGTGCGCCCGTGAAATCATAGCGTGTTTCGGGCTTGACGAAGAACTCGTCGTTGATATACATATCCACGATATCGCCCTTTTGCAGGACTGTCGATATCTCCGCACGCTTGGAATTTACCTTAATGCGCTTTTTCCGTATGTACTTATACATAAGCGACTGCGGCAAATTAGGCAGGCTTTTCCGTATGAATTTGTCAAGCCGCTGACCTGCGTCATTGGCTTTTATCTCAAAGCTTTTCATATCTTAATTCTTAAACGAGTGTATCGGAGCAGGTATTCTGCCGCCCCTGTTGATGAAGTCCGAACAGTCCGCCTTGTTCACGGGCATAATCGGAGCATAGCCGAGCAATCCGCCGAATTCAACGGTATCTCCGACGTCCTTGCCGATAACGGGGATAAGACGTACCGCCGTGGTCTTCTGATTTATCATACCTATCGCCATTTCGTCCGCAATAATACCCGAAACCGTCGAGGGCTTCGTATCGCCGGGAATGGCTATCATATCAAGTCCGACCGAGCATACACAGGTCATCGCCTCAAGCTTTTCGAGAGTCAACATTCCTCCATTCACCGAATCGATCATACCCTGATCCTCGGAAACCGGAATGAATGCGCCCGAAAGTCCGCCGACATAGGACGAAGCCATAATTCCGCCCTTTTTGACCTGATCGTTGAGCAGGGCAAGCGCCGCCGTTGTACCCGGTGCGCCGACATATTCAAGTCCCATTTCTTGCAGTATCTCCGCAACGCTGTCGCCGACGGCAGGCGTGGGAGCAAGCGAAAGGTCGATTATTCCGAACGGAACATCAAGCCGCTTTGACGCTTCTCTTGCAACGAGCTGACCTACTCTCGTAACCTTGAAAGCGGTCTTTTTTATCGTTTCGCAGAGCGTACCGAAGTCCGCTCCTCTGACCTCGCTGATAGCACGTTTTACAACTCCCGGTCCGCTGACGCCGACATTGATTATCGTGTCCGCCTCGGTCACGCCGTGGAAAGCTCCCGCCATAAACGGATTATCGTCGGGTGCGTTGCAAAAAACAACGAGCTTTGCACAGCCGATCGAGCCCTTATCCTTTGTCAGCTCAGCCGTTTTGATCACCGTTTCTCCGAGGAGCTTTACTGCGTCCATATCAATGCCTGTCTTTGTCGAACCGACATTGACGGAGCTGCAAACCCTTTCGGTTGCGGCAAGAGCTTCGGGTATAGACTCTATCAGGAGCTTTTCCGCAGGCGTCATACCCTTGGAAACAAGGGCGGAAAATCCACCGATAAAATTGACGTTTATCTCGTGTGCCGCCTTGTCAAGAGCCTTTGCAAGCTTGACAAAATCCTCCGTCGTTTTACAGCAGGGGGCGCCGATGAGAGATATCGGCGTGACGGAAACACGCTTGTTGACGATGGGAATACCGAATTCCAGAGCTATCTCATCACCTGTTTCAACCAGCTTGCCTGCCTTGGAAACAATCTTTTTATAGATATTGCCGCAGGTTACGTCAATATCGGACGAGATGCAGTCAAGCAGGCTGATTCCCATCGTGATCGTACGCACATCGAGATTGTTTTCCTCTATCATTTTGTTCGTTTCACGAACCTCAAACGAATTTATCATAGCCTACCTCAAATTCTGTGCATTACGTTGAAGATATCCTCGTGCTGCATCTTTATTTTAACTCCCAGCTCCTCGCTGATCTTTTCCATGTCGCTGTTGAGAACAGCAAAATCCTTCTTCGCATTCTGAGCGTCAACAATCATAATCATATTGAAAAAGCCCTGTACGATTGACTGGTTGATATCAAGAACATTGATATCGTTCTCCGCGAGATAGGCGCAGACCTTGGCGATAATACCAACCCTGTCCTTACCTATAACCGTTATAATCGTTCTGTTCATTCCTCATCCTCCGAGTCTTCATTGTTTTCTATCTGAGAGAGTATCTCTTTAAGATTTATTTTCTGCGTGTTGAGTATCTCGTCCGCCCTGTTGAGGGTTTCGGTCGGATCCTTCTTGTTAAGCTCGTATTCATCGGGAACATCAAGAAGCTTTTCCGCATCCTCAATCGTTGCGTCCTCGCCGAGATCCTGAGCCATAAGAGCGTCTATTCCTGTCGGCTCTGTTGATGGAACGGCTACAAAGCTGTCATCGCTTTTCACCTCGGCATATTTTGCATATCTCTTTTTCTTTGAAATATGAAGTATGACAAGCACGGCAATAAATGCCGCAAGAGTGCCTGCCGAGATAATTCCGCCGATCAGAAGTCCTTTCGGCTTGTAGGTCATTTCTATCGTATGAGTTCCCGGAGCCGCATCAATTCCGATAAGCGCATCTCCGATTGCAACAGGCTGAACCTTTTCTCCGTCAACAAGGATCTCCCAGCCCCCGTCGTAGTTTATCGAGGTGTAGACAAGCTCGTTTGCTCTGACGGTAACAGTACCCTTGATATGGGTATCCTCAAACTCTGTGATATCCATTGAAGCTTCGGCAAGCTTTTGGTAGCCATACTCGAAGTTGTCCATATTCAGTCCGACGGCATAGATATCGGCATAGCCGGACTCCTTGTTTGCCGGAATAGCGATCTCAACAGTCATTATCTCGCCCTGTTCAAAATATCCGCAGTCGAGAATATACGGATCTTCGGGATCCTGGCTTTTTGACAGTCCGTTGGTGCCGTAAACCTCGATCTGATCTGCGCTTGTGCAGTCGGCATAGAGGTAAACGTTCTGAGCCTTCGGAATTTCATACTTGATTATTATCGTTCCGCTCATATCGGCAAGATCCTTGTAATAGGTGAAGTTCTCTGTGAGAAGCTCCTCGCCGTCACGGATATTATCCGTCTGGGCGCTTGCGGCAGGAATTTTCTCAAAAACATCGCCTGCGTTGGTCGCCCTTGTCCAGTAATCATTCTGAATGTCGAACGGATTTGTGCCCGTTGTGATCCATTTTTCAACCTCATCGCTCACGCAGTAAGCAAGCGGAAGATAATAGTTGTTCTCATATGCCGTGAAGCTGTCGTTTCCGGCAACCTCGGTAAAGAGCTGTTCGTTCATCAGCGATCCGTCGTTATTTACGAGATATTTCAGCGACATCATCGCGTTGTAAACCGGAGTCTGCGGATCGTAAATATAGCTGTTTATATAGTTGCTGTTAAGTCCGAGATTGTGCTGAAGATTTGCGGACTTTTCATATGCCATTGAGGAAAAGACGGAAACGCCGTTGTAGTTAAACCACGAAGCGTCCATCAGAGTGTTGATATCGGTAAGCTCCATTCGGTACTTGTCCGTTCCCTCAACAGTGTCAAGCTTTTCTTTAAGCTCACGGAAATCGCTGTATCCGTTGACAAAATTCGGCTTCTGCTGGCTGATGACGAAGTGGTTTGTGTCACAGACCGCAACCTCGGCAAAAACACAGCACATAAGCAGGAGCGACACGGCATTCTGAGCATAGTTTTTCTTTTTCATCAGTCCGAGTACAACCGTGTAAACCACCGCAAAAGCTATGCTGAGATAAATGGTTTCCTCTGTTGCGTTGCTCATTCCGAGCTTCTGCACAAGCACGGCAAAGAGAACCGTTGCTACGCCCGAACCGAGCAGAGCCTTTGTCGAAAACGACCTGATATTGACAAGTGCCTTGTAAGCGATCGTCAGAAGCAGGAACGAATATATGAACGAAAATCTGAATGGGAGATCGTTCGGGAAATGTAAAGCGTGAATAATATAGTTCGCAAAATTCAGGTTAAAGCCGAGGAAAAAGACGGCAAGCAGAATGATGTGAGCCGCTCTCTCCTTTGCCTTGATCTTGTCGCAGAAGATGTAGAGCGGAACGAGCATAACGGTGATAACTCCGCAGTAAACATTCGGAAGAACGGTGTCTCCGCTGCTCCTGATAGTCGGCTCAAGCGAGGTAAGATGATTTGCAAGGAAATCAAAAACACTGTTATAAAACTCATAATCGCTCGGAAAAGTTCCGGAGGTTGCCGAACAGGTTTTAAGGCAGAAATAGGTCGGCAAAAGTGCGACAGCCGCAAGTCCCACAGCCGTAAATGAGCCGATAGTAAAGAGCAGTCCCGATTCAACAAATCGGCTGTAAAGCACATTGTCGATCTTTCTGTCGTAGATCTCTCCGTTCTCGTCCTCATAAACAGGCTTTGTCGGCAGGACTTCCTTGATCGAATAATTCGAGAAGTAATAGACAAGGAAATAAAGCACGGAGAAAATACAGATCATATATGACATATAATAGTTCGAGAAGAACGAAACCGCCAGAGCCACAATGTAGAAGGTCGCTTTTTGCTTATTGATAATCCTTTCAATTCCGAGGACGACAAGCGGCAAAAGATACATTGCGTCGATCCACATAATATTCCAGTAGTAAGCGATGAAGAAGCCGCAGAAAGCGTATAGAATACCGAAAGCGGAAACCGTAAAATCGTTCCTGCCGCCGGTTTTTTTGAGGTAGTAAGCCATTGCCGCCGCCGCAAGAGCATTCTTTAACAGCACCATTGAGCCTATTGCTTCGGGAACGTTTTCGTGACCGAAAAGCAGAACAAGAAGTCCGCCGACAGGGCTTGAAAGATAGTTATAATAATTGCCGAGGAACGCTCCGCCGCCGCCCGTATTCCACGAATAGAGCATACTTTTGAGCTGAGTTATTCTGTCATAAAGCTCGGCAAACAGAGGCCCGTACTGGTGGTAAAGATCCATTCTGAGCACGGTTTTGTTGCCGAACGGGATTATTTCAAAGCAGTAATACACCAGAAGCATAAGCACGGCGCTGCAAATGAACGCTAAAATGATATAAATGTTCCGGTCAATAAATCTTGCAAGCTTTGAGTCGGGATGTTTTTTCAATATGGATTTTTTCAAAAAGCTCATTCCTCTCATTTTATATAAACTACACCTATTTTACAAAAATCAGATATATATATTTTATCACACAACATTCTATCTTTCAATAACGCCGAACGAAAATTCACATTATTTTAATTTTATTTTGACACGGGAGATTTA